>DATEMI010000274.1:0-5105 GCA_035275665.1 Terriglobales bacterium
TCCCACGTGCATGCTCCTATCGACGTTCTGTAGGAGCGTAGGTTAGCAGACATATAGAACGTCAATAGGAGAATTTTTGTTAGCCGAGATTTGGGACCATCAGGATTCAAAGGATCTAGCCCCGTCTCGCCAAGATGTTCACTTCCGGACACTCGCGTCTGATTGCGAACATACCTGCACGGCGCAAGCGGAGTATCGGATTTGGCCGCTAGTCCTGCGAACATGAGTAAAGAACAGTTATGCCGCCTCCATGCTTGGGAAGAAATATTTCGCTTGACTTTCGCCCGGTTTCGGGATAGCACAAGAGTATGGGTCTGTTTCCCAATTCCGGAATATCTACGTCGCTCCAATATGCGGTTGCTCCTCAAATTGGACTTGGGGTTTCCCCAGAAATGGCTGGGGTAACGCCGTGGAAATTTCGGCGTTACCCCGTGGAAAACTCGGGGTTACCCCGTGGAAATTTCGGCGTTACCCCCACGGTTGAAGCAAGAAGTTTTGCTCGAGAAATATCATCAAAATGTGAGCAGAACCATAGTCTTTTCTGTGACTTGGAAAGAAGCGCACCGAAGAGAAAATCGCAATTTTTCACCGCTCCGATAAGAAAACAGAAAAATTGCGCAAAGTAGTGCTCATCTGATTTCAGCCAGGGCGGTCTTCCCTTGGTATCAAAAGTGCCCACTCGCAAAAGACAAAGCGCTCGAGGCCTTCGATGACCAGCGTTCTCCAGGACATACGCTACGCAATCCGCCATTTGTTCAAATCGTCCACGTTTGCTCTCACTGCGTTGCTGACTTTGGCAGTGGGCATCGGCGCGAATGTCGTCGTTTTTGGTGTTCTAAACTCGCTGCTCTTGAATCCGCTGTCGGTGCCACATCCCGAGCGCGTGTTCACTGTGGAGCACATCTCTCGAAATAACCCGTTGAACAGTTCCTTCCCCGCTTACCGCGATGTGCGTGATCGCAACCACGTCTTTTCCGATCTCACCGCGGCGCGCGTAATGCGGATCGGACTCGACGCGAACGGCGCAGCGCAGCCCGTCTGGGGATATGAGGTAACCGGAAACTATTTCCGAATGATGGGCCTTCGTCCTGTCCTGGGAAGATTCCTCGATGTCTCCGATGAAAAAGGAGACCACGCCAACGAAGTCGTGGTCCTGAGCTATAGCTGCTGGAAATCGAGATTCGACGGTAACCCGAGCATTGTTGGGCAGACGGTTCGAATCAATAAGCATCCGTACACCGTCATTGGAGTTGCTCCTCGCGGGTTTCAAGGAACCGAGAAGATGTTCTGGCCGGAAGTGTGGATGCCGATCCTGAACGAGGCGCAGATCGAAGGCTACGACTGGCTCACGGGGCGCAACAACCAGAACTCCTGGGTCATCGGAAGATTAAAGGATGGTGTTTCCGCTGTGCAGGCAGAAGCCGATTTGGACCGCATCGGGCTCCAATTGGGCAAGGAATATCCGAACACCGACGAGCACCTGAACTTTCACCTCAGCCGTCCTGGATTTCTCGGCGACATGCTCGCCGGCCCAGTGCGCGGATTCATGTACGGCGTAATGCTGCTGGCGGCGCTGGTGCTACTCGCTGCATGCACCAATTTGGGCGGATTGCTTGCGGCACGGACTTCCGACCGGGCGCGCGAACTGGCGATTCGCGTTGCTATTGGATCCAGCCGCGCGCGCATTCTGCGGCAACTTATCGTCGAATCCGTTGTGGTGGCAGTTTGTGGTGGCGCGCTGGCGATGCTGGTGGCGGCTGCGCTTTTGCGCGCCATCAGTAATTGGAAACCGATAGCAGATTTTCCTGTGCAGTTCCTCGTGCACCCAGACAGCCGGCTCTATGCATTCGCGTTATTCATTTCCGTGTGTACCGGCCTCTTGTTTGGATGCATGCCGGTTCGACAAATCTGGAAGACCGACCCAAATCATGTCCTCCGCGGCGGTGGAACACAAATGGGCCCTGGAAGCTTTGCTTTCCGTGACATCCTGCTCGGAGTGCAAATTGCTATCTGCTGTTTGCTGGTGACTGCGTGCTTCGTGGCACTGCGCGGTCTGCAAGGTGCACTCAGAACTCCATTCGGATTTGAGCCGCAGGGCGCCACGCTCGCCGTTTTTGATCTCCATCTTGCCGGCTACACCGAAGCAGAGGTTCCCGCGATCCAAAAACAGCTCCTCGATTCAGTGTCGCGTCTGCCGGGAGTCCAGGCTGCGGGTTTGAGCAACAGCACTCCGCTCGCGCTCGATCAGTCGAGCACCAGCGTCTTTAGGGCGGACGAAACTGAGTTTCGCGCATCCACCAGGAAATTCAACGCCAGCTACTATCAGGTTTTGCCTGGGTACTTCTCGGCCGCAGGCACTCGAATGTTGACTGGTCGCGACTTCACTCTGCACGACGACGAGAATTCGCCAAAGGTCGCGATTGTGAACGCCGTGTTTGCACGCAAGCTGTTTGGGACAGAAAACGCGCTCGGCAAATTATTTCACTCGCATGGTTCGAAGCCGTGGGAGATCGTAGGCGTAGTCGAAGATGGAAAATACGAAACTCTGACTGAAGATCAGAGACCGGCAATCTTCTATCCCATTCTGCAGTTGCCGAATACCTCTACGACGCTCATAGTTCGCTCGACTGCCCCAGCCTCAGAGGTGATTCCAGCGATTCACGAAGCCATCAATCAGGTCGACCGCAGCATTCCCATTTTTGCACTCAACGCCTGGCAGGATTCGCTCGGGTTCATGATGCTCCCGACGGTTGCGGCCACGGTGGCGCTCACAGTATTTGGATCACTCGCAATCATCCTCGCGGTCACCGGATTGTTTGGCATGGCCTCTTACAGCGTGAGCAAACGGCTGCGAGAGCTCGGCATACGAGTTGCGCTGGGCGCACAGCAAATGCAGGTCTTGAAAGCTGCGCTCTCACGCACCGTCATACTGCTGGCAATCGGTTCCATTTCGGGACTCGTGCTCGGGGTGGCTGCGAGCAGGCTTCTGGCCAGTATCGTGTATCACGCCTCGGCCAGCGATCCACTTGTGCTGCTCGGAGTGGCGATAACGATGGTGCTGGTCGGTCTGGTTTCCGCGTCGATTCCAGCGCGTCGCGCACTCGCGGTTCATCCGATGGAATTACTGCGAGAAGAGTAGCTGTATTCGAATCGCCCTGGTCTGGGTGGCGCACAAATGTCGCAAGACGCGTCATGCATGAGCGTTCAGGCTCCAAGGGTATATTGGAGCCATGCGCAGAACTGCGGGAGCCGTCTGCTTCATTGCCATGCTGTGCGCAGTGCCCATGGCCTCCGGTCAGGCACGCAGGCGGCAGGCGCTTCAGATCATTACACCGGCTCTGCCTGCGCCAGTGACGGGTGAAAAGTACGATGTCCAATTGCGCGCGATAGGTGGACACCCACCCTATCGCTGGACCATTCAGGGAGGGACAGCGCTTCCGGCGGGGCTCAGCCTTGATCCCAATTCGGGACGCATTACAGGTACGCCGCAGTCGAGCGATGAATTTTCTGTATTGGTGGAGGTTGCCGACTCGGCTGAGCCGCCCTTAACGCACAGGAAATTGCTGGTCGCACAGAGCGGCGCTCCACTGACCGTGCGCTGGACGGTCCGTCCGCACATTGTCGCGAGCAATATTGCGGGAGCAGTGCGAGTAGCCAATGGCAGTCACGACACGCTCGACATGACGGTCATTGTGATGGCCGTGAATGAGAACGGCCGGGCGACTGCGCTCCGCTACGAGCGGCTGAATCTTCCTCCCGGGAAGGAGACTCCCGATTTGACCTTCGAGGTGTCGTTGCCTGTCGGCCAGTACGTTGCGCATGTCGATGCTGTCGGAGAAGTTGCAGAGAAGAAAGCAATCTATCGTGATCGCCGGGAAGTTGACGGACTGATCGTGCAGTCGCAGTGACACTGGATCATTTGCGTTCGCGACAACCGCCCACCATCATCGACAGGCCGCCAATAATAAGGACGGAGCCGATTGCGCCAGGCATCGGGCGTCGATCAACCCACTGCGAGGCACCCACTCCGATGCCGCCGGTCTGAAATCTTTGGGGGCTGGTGTGCGGCACGAGAATCAGGAACGAAACCAGGCCGAGTACTACACAGACGAGTCCGTACCAGAAGAGAGTCTTCATAGGCTTCTCAATCGAAGGGCGCGTTCTTCAACTTGAGCTGGCGATGGTTATTTAGATGCGACGGCAGCTCCCTCGGCAAATCGCTGGCGTATCGGGGGTTAGAACGTGGCCGCTCCGGCGAGCGCTGACCAGCTCTCATTGCAGACTGTGAGTAGAATTGCTCTATGTCCGTCGCCCGCACTGCTCGTCCTGAACTCGCCTCCATGCCGGAAGTGCCGCTCACGATCGAGGGCTACAGCGTCCTTCATCAGATGATGAAGGTTCGCTGGAGCGAGTGGCGCAAGCTGAACGGGAACGAAAAGCGCGCGATCGTAGACGAGGCCACCGCAATTTTTTCGTCCATGGAGCAGAATCAGAACGGCCAGTCCGCTGTTTATTCTTTGCTCGGCCATAAGGGCGATCTGCTGCTGGTTCACTTTCGGGAATCGTTCGACGAACTGAATCAGGCGCAGTTGCAGCTCTCACGCTCGCGATTGAACGATTTTCTCGAGCCGGCATCTTCTTATTTGTCAGTAATCGAACTTGGACTCTACGAATCCACGCTGAAGACCTATCGCGCTCTTGTGGAGCGCGGCATCGAGCCGCATTCAGCGGAATGGAAACGTGAGATCGAAGAGACGCTCGCCCGACAACGCGAAGCAATGCATTCTCGGTTGTATCCTGCCATGCCGCCTAATCGATATATCTGCTTCTATCCGATGGACCGTCGTCGTGGCGAGGACAAGAACTGGTACACGCTTCCGATTGAAGAACGCCAGAGGCAGATGAACGAACACGGTCTCATCGGACGTCGCTACGCAGGCGAGGTGAAGCAGATCATCACTGGATCGATCGGCTTCGATGATTGGGAGTGGGGTGTCACGCTCTTCGCCGATGATCCGCTTGTGTTCAAGCGATTGATTTACGAAATGCGTTTCGACGAAGTCAGCGCGGTTTATGCGCTGTTTGGAGCCTTCTTTGTCGGTATT
>DATEMI010000275.1:0-3578 GCA_035275665.1 Terriglobales bacterium
GCGACTACACGCACGCCATGCGCGCGGAAGACGAGTACCGTCAGTTGATCCAGCAGTTCCCGGACAGCAAGCTCGTGCCGCAGGCGAAGCAGCGTCTGCGCGAAGTGCAGGAAGTTCTCGCCGAACGTCAGTACCAGATCGACTACTTCTATTTCCTCCGCGAATCATACCCTGCCGCGATCGCGCGACTGAAGACCCTGACCGACACATATCCGCTCTATAGCAACTCTGACGATGCGCTGATGATGCTCGGTCATGCCTATGAGGACGAGGGCAATCTGATCAGGAACAGCAAGCTGCCTGAGGCAACCAAGGTCCGCATGATCCACGATTATCAAAATCAGGCAGCCGAACAGTACGCCCACATCGTCGAACGCTACCCGCTCAGCGATAAGGCAGACGACGCGCGCTCTCGGCTGAAAGAGTTGGGCAAGCCGATCCCAACGCCGACGCCTCAAGCCATTGCCGAGTTCAAGGCGGAAGAAGCAAGCCGTTCCGAAATGGGAAGATTTGGCAAGCTAATGGCTAACTTCCACAAGGCTCCCGACGATCTCAAGCGCGCCTCCAAAGTTGGTGATCCGACTCTGGTGGATCCTGATCCGACCAGTGCACCTCAGATTATCCGTAGCGCCACAAGCTCGGCGTTGGGCGTAAATCAGGGAGGTGGAAGCAACGTCAGCATCGAAAAGGTCACACCTGATCAGAAGACCAGCGACCCGCTCCCGCGCTCGGATAGCTCAACTACAGCGGCTCCCCAGCAGGCTGCGCCGACAACAGCGGAACCTGCAAATAGTGCGCCGGCGGCTGCGGCGTCGAGTGCTCCGGCGACTACTCCGGCTGCCAGCACTCCGGCCGGCCATGACCCCAGCATCGGCGAACTAACTCCAAATATGGGCGCTGCCGGCGCAGCCGCGTCCACGGCGTCCACAGGGTCCACAACGTCCGCCCAGCCACAGACCAGCCCAAATTCCGCAGATGCAAGCTCAGCTGCAGCAAACGGGGCCGCAAGCTCACAAGCGCCTCTGCCCGCGCCCGCTCAGGTGAACGAGATTCAAAATGGAACTGGCTCAAACGCAAGGGCAGCAAATTCGTCGGCGACAAACTCTTCAAACGACGAAAACAGCTCTTCAAGCAAGAAGAAAAAGAAGAAAGGGTTGAAGAAGCTCTTCTAAACCGGAACGAAAAATCAGTACCATCCGCGGTAGCGGATGGGTGCCCATGAAGGCCATCGGGCGTACGACAACCGAGATTCGCTCAGCGCGGCGCAGCAGGGCCATGCCCTAACGATACCTACCCAAGCCCATGCTCCTGCGGGTAAAACAAGAGGACATTCCCATTCACAGGAGAGTCTTCCGATGTGGAGCCCGTCACGTCCGAATAACAGTTCACCGCAGCCCTCCCCACAGGAATCGCCCAGCGCTTCTGCTCCTCGCAGCACGGCGCCAAGCATTCAGCCGTACAAAGATGGTGGCACCTACATCGGCAAGTCGATTGTGATCAAGGGCGAGCTGAGCGGCGATGAGCCGATCCAGATCGACGGACGCGTCGAGGGGCCGATCTCCTTGCACGAAGGTCGAGTAAATATCGGACGTGAAGCCTCCGTACGCTCAAACGTTCGTGCAGGAGAGGTCATCGTTCGTGGAACCCTGGAAGGAAACGTTACCGCCACCGACCGCGTTGAGGTTCACACCGGCGGATCGCTAACCGGCGATGTCATGGCGGGACGCGTAACCGTCGAACTTGGCGCGTTCTTCCACGGGAAAGTGGACATGAAACGCATCGACCCCAAGGCGCACATCGAGATACCGCCCGTGCGGGAATCGAAGGCAAAAGCAGCCGAGCTTGAGGAATCGCACGCTCTAGCATTGCGATAATCGAATTTACAAACACCAAGCATTGAAAGGCGGGCACTTAGTACCCGCCTCATTTTTTTTGCTGCAGGTATCTACGACGCAACTTCTGCCAATTCGGGAATCTCGGATTCCGTCTCGGCTCCCTCCAGCTCAAACGCGGTGTGTCTGCGTGCTACCAGCATGTAGATCGAAGGCACGACAAACAACGTAAACACCGTGCCGATAATCATTCCACTCACCAGCATGATGCCGATGCTGTTGCGGGCCCCCGCGCCAGGTCCTTTTGCCAGAACCAGCGGGAAATGGCCAACAACCGTTGCGGCGGTGGTCATCAGAATCGGACGAAGTCGCGTGGTCGCAGCTTCGATCACCGCAGCCAGCTTGTCGTGTCCCTGCTCCTGAAGGTGATTTGCGAACTCCACGATCAGAATCCCATTCTTCGAGACCAAGCCCACCAGCGTGATCAGTCCAACCTGGCTGTAGATGTTCAGCGACGTGAACCCCAGGAACGAGAACAATAGCGCGCCCGAGATCGCCAGCGGCACGGAACCAGCGAGCACGATGAACGGATCGCGGAAGCTCTCGAACTGGGCGGCGAGAACCAGGTAAATCAGGATCGCCGACAACAGGAATGTTCCCAGGAACTTGCTGCCTTCCACGCGAAGCTGACGAGATTCGCCCGCGTAGTCGATCGTGAATCCCTGCGGGAGAATCTTCGATGCTTCGGTTTCCAGGAAGCGCAGCGCCTGATCCAGCGGAACCGGCGGCGGAATTACGCCCTGAATTCGCACAGCATTGAGCTGCTGGAATTTGTTGAGCTGCCTTGGTTCGGTTGTTGTTTTGATGCTCGCAAACGTCGACAGCGGAACAAGCTGATCGTTGGATCCTTTTACGTAGATCTCGTTCAGCTGATCCGGAGTCAAACGCTCGACGCGCTTAACTTGCGGGATTACCTTGTAGCTCTGTCCCTGAATGCTGAAGCGGTTCACGTAATTCCCGCCCAGCAATGTGGACAAATCCTTGCCCGCTTGGCTCAAATCGACTCCCTGCGAGCGCAGCTTGTCGCGATCGAAGACGACCTCCGCCTGCGGCTGGTCGAACTTGAGATCAGAGTCCGCATAGATGAACATGTGACTCGCAAATGCGCGCTTCACCAGTTCATTCGCGAACTGCGCGAGCTGCTGGGGTTCAGCCGACGAGGCAATTACGAAATCCACCGGGAAGTTGCCGCCGCCGGGAAGAGCCGGAGGCGTGAGTGGAATCACGCGAATGCCCGCAATCTTCGACAGCGGCCCAGTCGATTCGAGCAGAAGCTGCTGCGCCGTTTTGGTACGCTGGCTCCACGGCTTCGTGACCATGCCGCCAAAACCGCCGCTCGGATCGGTGATCTGAAAGATGCTCTCAGCCTCAGGAAACGAGTGGTATACGTCGTAAACCTGTGAGGCGAACAGCTTCGTCTGATCGAGAGTCGAGTTCGGGGCAGCCTGCATCACGCCGAAGACAACGCCCTGATCCTCCGCCGGCGCTAGTTCGCGTTGCGAGAAGATGTAGAACGGCACCATCAACACCGCGACGATGATCCAAACGCCAAAGACTACGGGCCGCCAACGCAGCGTGCTCGCCAGCATGCGCGAGTAGAGCCTACGCACGTTCTCGAAGCGACGATTCACAAATCCGGAGAAGCCGCGTTCCGTGTCGCCGGCTCTCAGCAGCTTCGAACCCATC
>DATEMI010000276.1:0-6876 GCA_035275665.1 Terriglobales bacterium
AAGCGCAGATCGTTGTAGACGTTGCCCATCAACCGCGCGAAGTCAAGAATTCCGAAGTTGATCACCGCAACCCGCTGTTGAATCAAATCCACATCGGCTGTACTACGCGTAGTCATGCGCACAGGATTTCTGAACTGAGTAACAGCGATTGATACTTCATGTTGATCAGCCGAAACGGATGAGAATTTGTATCTACCTAACTCGTCGGTAATTGCAACTTGCCCGTCGTCAAGCCTGACTTCGACTCCCTGAAGTCCAGGCTCGCCTGCATTGAAGTATCCATTGATGTTGTTGTCGCGAAAAACGCGCCCTTCAACGATTCGGCTGCGATGAAACGATAAAGTTCCTGGCGCGGCCATGAAGGTTTTTTGAAATCCGAAGGAAAGAAGAGTGGTTCTCTGGGTGGTATTGTGTGCCGCGTCCCAAAACAGCAAATTGTTCAAGGAGGAGCGAAATTGCAGCGTTGGGCGGAACTGGTACGCGAATGTGTAGCCAAAAGTCTGGGTCCACTCGTTCGATGGTCCGCCGTTTGTCGAGTGAGTGGCAGACGCCATTGGACTGAAGCGAACCTTAGATCCGAGCTCGAAAATCGTGGACGCCGAGATGCTCGTGCCTGTCGGCTGTTCCGCGGCTAGCAGCGCCTTTATCTCCGGCGGGAAATTCGAGGAATCGACGAAGCCCGACGGATCAGCTAAAAATTGTGTCTGCAGCGCGGGAGAAAGAAGGTTGATCTCTTGATTTAGCTTGGAAAGCAAGGAAGGCTGCACGCGATCCTGTTCCACTCCGAGCAGCACAGTGTGCCGCTTCACGGGAAAGCTGACTGTGTCACGAATCGTCAGCCGGTCTTCGGAATTGATTTGCAGCGGATCCTGAATGGATCCGACGGTGACTTCCGCATTGTTTCCAACTTGCGGAGTCATCTGAGAATTGAGAGATACGTCATACCGATTGCCGGTAGAGCTCGTGTTCGTGAAGCCACCTGTATTCCGGCTGTAGATGTAATAGAACCCAATATTTTCTCCTCGCGCAATCTGATAAGAGAATCCGGGACTGAGATAGTCACTGCTTCCGGGCACGCGATAGATGAGTCCAGGCGTGATGTCCGTATGCTCATAGTAAAGCCGCTGAGTCAGACGACGGGTCAATCTGTAATCGGCCTCTCCTTTGTAGATCGATGTGCCGGAGAACAATGATTGGATCTGCTGGAGTGGAAAAGTTTGTGTGGCCGCAACCGCGCTTGCATATGCCACCAGCCGATATGAGGCATAGGAAAAATCGCCACGGAGCAGGCGGCTGCCATCATTTGCATATCCTGCTTCACCGCCGAGCAGAAGACCCTTTGTCAGGTGATAACTTACACCGCCGGTCTGCATGGCGTAAGCATTCCTGCGAATACCTGTGGGAAGAGTTACTGGAATATTTACGTAGCTTGCGCCACCGTAGATACTCAATTTGTCAGTCTGCTGACGACGAAAGCTGAAACCTGCCACATCGCGAGTTCCGTTCAGCGACAAGAAATAGTATGGAACTGTACTGCCTGCAAAGAGCGAGAGCTGGTTGCGACCCAAGCCTGCCGTAATGCCTGCGCCGCGCAATTGAACATCATTTCCGGAAGAGAAGCTGTTGATTCTATCTTCAGGTGACGCTCCGGTAATAGTCTGGCTGAAATCAATCAGCTTGAAGGAGAAGCCAGGGGAGCGATAGTTCAGGCTCGCCGTACGCAGGTTGGTTCCATGGCCGCCAAATTGGTTGTTGTCTTCCACCTGGCTGCTGAAGTTCATGGAGTGATCGCCAACCTGCTGCTCCCATGCAAGGCTGCTCAGCAGCGTATAGTTGGAGCCGTTGCTGTTTCCCGAAGTGGTCTGGACGTCCGAAGCAATTACTCCGTGAGCCATCTCCGCTTGTCGGCGCAGCAGGCTGGGCGGAACGATGTTCACTGGCCGGTCGATCACATGGACAACGATGCTTACCGGCATTCCGTTCACATACGCGAGCACAACTGTGTCGCCACGGGTCAGGCCTGCGAATTCGATGGTATCGTTCCCGATTTGGGCATGGGCGATGTCTTCATCGAGCACGACAACCGTGCTCACGCCGGGCACAACAATGGTTCTCGTGGCTTTCCAGTAAACATCGATGCTGGAAGGTAGAGCTGGTTCAACTGCAGATGCGCCGGCCGTGCACACGAACATCAGCAGCAGCAATCGAATTGCTGTTTTGATGAATTCGTTATGGCGCGTCCGGAACATCGTTTGAATTCTCGTTAATTGCTCGCAGTTTTGGCTGGAATCGTGAACGCGATCTGGCGCGTTTCAACGTGGGAGCCGCCGTATACAAGCGAAAGCACGGCGGTGTACTCGCCGGGATTCAAATCGCCGTTCCACTCGACTTTCATCGAATCTTTTTGTCCGGGAAGAAACCGTTTGGCATCACTTTCCGCTTTCGCAACCAGCTTGCGTTCCGGATTCAGAATCGCCAGCTTCGCCTGCGGAAAGACGTGAGTGTTGCTCTTGTTATCCACCGAGAAGGTCAGCTTTAGGGACTGGTTGTCGCCGGGGGGGACCAGCTTCAGATCATTAAGGTTCACGTTGTAAGCCTCGGTGTCCTTTGCCGTGAGCAACACCAAACATCCGAGCCGCATGTTGGTGAATATCTGTTTCCCCTCCTGGGTCTGTTCATTGGTAGCAACGGGTTTCGATTCCACGAAGAGAACGGCGTAGTAACCGCCGCGAGCGTCCGCTGGAGGAGTTACGACAGCTTTCAATTTCTGAGAAGCTCCAGCACCGACCTCAAATTTGTCGGGGACAAACTGAATCCAATTGGCAGCCGAGCGGGGCGATGTGCCAGGTGCGTTGAAGATCTTTTCGTTCTTGTCGTTGTACCAGAAGTCAGTGATCTGGACATGCAGTTCCAGGGCTTGGCTTCCTTTATTCTCCACCGTCAATGCGTATTCAAAGGGAACACCTGGCTTGAAATCCTCGACGATCTGTGCAGGCGCGAGCGCCAACGATTGAGCAAACAACGGAGCCGCGGCTGCCACGAGCAGAGCAGCAAGAATCAACTTAGCGAGAACATTTTTCATCATTGCACCGTGATTGTGTAAGTTAGCGTTGCCTTGTCTGCTCCCCGGAAAGAGCCGGCACCGTTCACATTTGAAACAAAAAGTCCCAAATATTCAGTTATGTTGGTGCCATTGCTGGCGCTTCCAGTAATTTGTGTAGGAGATCCTGAGTTTTTTGAAATCGCGCTGTAACCTGCAAGTTGACTTTGTGAGTCGTATAGCGTCAATACCGCCGGATGTACAAAATCCGTGCTCACGCAGACAGTGATTTTCGTGCTGCTGAAGCTCGAAAAACCGCTGAAGGCAGGCTCAATAAGGTAAGGAGTCGAGTAGATGACTCCTCCCGGCGCCTGTCCGTTTACAACCGTCAATCCTGCTCCTGGACCGACGCCGAGCCCATTCACAGTGCCAAAATTAGCGGCGTAATCTGTTGTTCCTCCAGCTGAAATCGCGAGTCCCGCTGGAGCGGTGGCCAGCTGAAGCTGAACTGCCTTTTGAATCGTTGTGCTGGGAGTATCTAAATTCAACAATGTGTGGCTGATGATTGAGTGCCTGTTGTCTTCGACATCGAACATCACTGTCGCCGTGTCAGGGCTCACGATTGAGCCGTTGAAGTTTTTCACGAGAATTCCCAGGTATGCTGTGTAACTCGCGCTTGCCGTCTGTAGCGGTAACACTGGAATCTCGCCCGCTTGAGTATTCGCAAGCGCCGTATAACTAGCGAAGGTGTTGCACGGCCCCGGATACGCGCAGCTCATAAGCTGGATCACGCTGCTGGAATTTGCGAATCCCGAAGATATGTAAGCGTCAACTTCTGCAGGATGACCTGGATTCGCTCCGCTGACCACAATGTTGTAAGGCGTGTAGTAGAACTCGCCGCCTGCGACGGCGATTTTTTGTAAGCCGATAGGATTGCCAATTCCGAGACCATTCACACTGCCGAAGCCGGCGTGATATGTCGGTGTCGGGAGTATCGGAAGAGGACCAATAAAGGTGATTCCGGATCCCGACGTCGCTAATGCAGCGGTTTGTGCTGTGGAAGGAAGCGAAAAGCCAAAGAAATTAACGACTAAAAAGGCAAGAGCGATCCCACGAAAGCCGCAGATTCCTTCCCCCAGACGCAACAATCCACGCCTGCTTTCGCTCTCGCGTTGGCCCGGCGTGGATTGGTCACGTTTCTGAAGATTGTTGGGCATTTCATTTCCGGTTTTTGGGGGAGAACCGGAAAAACCCGTGCTTAGTTAACGGTTAATGTGAAAGTAACGGTGGCTGTCTTCGCGCCTACCATAGTCGCGCCGTTCGTCGTAGCGATATCCACACCGATGTAGCGAGTGAGCGGAGTTCCACTGGCAACCGCGGTCGCAATCGTGTCCTGAGCAGCGACATTGGTGCTCATTGCTGAGAATCCGTTCGCTGCTGGTGCGGCGGCGGAGTTAGCGCTGTCACGGACAACCGTAACGTTGGCAGTTGCGAATGGAGTCGACACATAAGCGCTGATTTGCGGATTAGCAACGGAAGGCTGCGATGCGAACACCGGATTTAATGTGTAGTCGGTGTAGTAAATCGCATTAGCGGTGGTTTGGGCCGGAGTGTACTTTTGTCCGCAAGCCGCATTGCTGATAGCCAGGGCGTCCACTGTTCCGAAGCTCATGGTGTAATCCGGCGGAGCGGCACCATTGGCGATTGCGCAAGCCGATGCCGAGGCACCTTTGGTTATTGTGAGCTGGACCGCGTCCACGATCGTCGCTGAAATCTGGAGCGTCGGGGAAACTATGTTCGTATTGGTCGCGCTTGTACCAGCGAATGTTGTGGAAGCCATCATCAACAGGGTCGACAAGATGGCCAGTGATGTGCGTTTCATAACTGTTTGTTCTCCTCTTGAGTAATCCCTGTTGCCACTCGACGCCTCTGTCGCGTGGTTTAGGGGTAAGTTCAAATCAGTACGGCTTTACTGCGGTTTGCTTCTGCTGTGCCTGCGAATTCCGTAACCGTTCGGTCCCGAGCATTTCGTCAAGCTCAGCGCGCACCTCGACCCAATTTGGGAATTCTTGAGGTTCCGAAAGGGCCTTGTACTTCAGGTTGCGTGGGCCCACATTAGGACGCTCTAATCTGGGGGTCAATGTAACCGGCGGGTATCTGCGAGTAACGTCCACTTTCGTGGAAGCTCAATAAGAAGGGTGGTCGTGGCTCAAGAAACAGATTTCGGATGGCGGCTAAGCTGCTGAATCGCAGCGGTTTATATGACTGCAGGAGCGGCGGATGAGGCGTTTTTATGTGATTGAACCCTTGAAACGCTAAGCGAAATCACTGGTAACCATCGTCATCGTGGAGGTTAACGTTTTCGATGCCGCTGCCGAGCCGAATTCAGGCGCGAGCGTGCGCGAATTTACGCTCAGCTTGGCAAAATTACATGTCCCAAAATGACACAACCCACTGCGGGAATTTCACCGCAGCGGGTTGCCGGTACGCTGTTGAGATTAGCTTGAGGCGGTCACTCTATGTGAATGGCCTCTGCAAACCTCCCAAATCTAGCGGAGTTCGCCAGGTCTTTAGAGCTGAACGCCCTAAGCCTCAGCCACCTCACGTTTATTACTACTACCATCAAAACTTTGCATATGTATGGATCGCCCTCCTTTCCCGTGTAAGCCAAGAATAATGGGCTGATAACCAGAAAGTCAATGGAGACATCGGGCCATCGGGTGATCGGGTCATCGGGTGATTAACAGGGCAGTCGGCACTCGGCATTCGGCCAAGGACCTTTTCGAATATCGCACAGATCTACCGTATATCTCTTCCGGACTGGGCTTGGCCGAAAACGCGAGTCTGGGGACTCGAAAGGATTTTGTCCGAATGCCGAATGCCTGTTTTCTCACTTGCAACTTCCCCAGCTGACAAGGCGTAATAAGAACAGGTCCAACCACGTCAACCATCTAATGCCAATTCAAAACACAAGCCTGGGCGCCGCCATCGAGGTGCAGGGACTCGCGCGCGTTTACCGCATGGGCGAGTCTGAGATTCGCGCCGTGAACAGTGTCACGTTCTCAGTCGAAGCAGGAAAATTTGTTGCTCTGCTGGGAAGCTCGGGATCGGGAAAGTCTTCCCTGCTGAACTTGATCGCCGGACTCGACACTCCAACTGCGGGTTCGGTCACTGTTGCCGGACGCGATCTGGCGCGCATGTCTCGAGAAGAACTCGCGCATTATCGACGCAGTGTTGTGGGCATGGTCTTTCAGGCTTTCAATCTGGTTCCCGCCATGACGGTTTTGGAAAACGTCGAGCTTCCCATGCGCTTCGCCGAGGTTCCACGAGAACATCGGATGGATCGTGCGCGGGCGGCGCTGGAGCGCGTCGGACTCGGGCATCGGCTCGATCATCGACCATCGGAGCTCTCGGGAGGCGAGCAACAGCGGGCGGCGCTGGCTCGCGCGCTGGTCAATCGTCCCTCGTTGCTGCTGGCCGACGAACCGACCGGCAATCTCGACAGCCGAACGGGAACGGAGATCATGGATTTGATCCACACAGTCAATAAAGAAGGAACCACGGTTCTGATGGTGACGCACGAGCGTCCGCTGGCAGAGCGATACGCGTCACGCTTCATTTTTTTGCGCGATGGACAATTGGTCGAAGATCCCGCCGAGGTGACTGCGTGAAGGCCGGCGATCTGGTGGAACTCGCGGGACGCAATCTGCGCGAATCCGTGTTGCGCAATTCGCTCACGACGGTCGGCATTTCGGTCGGAGTGGCGTCACTGGTTGCGATGCTTTCTCTCGGAATTGGGCTTCAGCATCTAGCGGCTTCACGGCTGGCGAAATCAG
>DATEMI010000277.1:0-3127 GCA_035275665.1 Terriglobales bacterium
ATTGAACTGCTGCTCATCGCGCTGCCCATCGCGAGCATTAGCTGGACCATCACTCACGAAGAGGTCTTCCGCGAGCCGCGCGATTTTTGTGCGCGCTGCAGCAAACAATCGCGGCATGTATTAGTCCGCAAGTTCTTTTATCTGTTTACTTGCGAATACTGCTTCAGCCATTGGGTAACCGCGTTCTTTCTGATCATCACGCGGTACCAACTGATCTTCCCGGATTGGCGCGGATACCTACTCGGGCTCTTTGCCCTGGTCTGGATGGCAAATCAATACATGTCGATCTTCGATCGGCTGCGACTTAACATCAAACGCGAGCGCGTAGAAATTAAGGGCGAAGAGCAAGAAGTGAAGCGCAAAACTGAAGCCCCGCGAGCCGCATAAAACGAATCGGGTGAAGCCGCCGACTTTAGTCGGGGCGACGCTTTAGCGTCGTCTAAACGCAGGTCGAATAGGTCGCGCTTTAGAGCAGGCGCACGCTCGAAGCGCGCATGCGTAGGCCAGCGCTAAAGCGCGGATCTTGCGGGAACTCTATTGACGCGAGGCTTGGGAAGCCTCGCGCCCCCGCCTAAAGTCGTGGGCTTCCACCTGAGATATGGTATGCAATAGGAAACCCCTTTGCGCTTCTTGCACATTCTCGCAAGCTTCCAGATGAATGCGCACGAAGCCTCCGCGTCGTGTTTTGCTGTTGCGGCTGCGTTTTACTTCGCCTGATGACCCGATGACCCGATCACCCGATGGCCAGATTCCTTAGCTCTGCGTAACAGTACATGTCTTTCCGTGCTTTGCGCCTGTCATCCACATAAGGGAACATGAGGCTCTCTCCCCCGTCACTCCCAGTTTTGAACGGAGATCACCATGACTTCTTCGACGATTCGCGGTTTTCGCGCTGCAGCTCTCTTGTTTGGACTCGCTTTTGCGTCGATTTGCGCAGGCGCGCAGACCGCAAAAACAGCGCCATCGTCGGCACCAGCCGCTTGGAGCGTGAAAGTAAATGGCACGATTCGCTGGCAACAAGTCACGCCGGCTGGCGCGCTGCTGGTTTCGACCGACAACGCGCTGTCGGCGATCGACACCGATGGTGGTCGTCTCGCATGGGAAAAGCCCGAATTGGGAGGATTGGCAATCGACAACGTTCATCCGCTCGAAGGTTCTCTTCTGATGGAAGCGACACGTGATGGCTTAGACGAGATCTTCGATCCGGTAACGGGCGCTGTGGTGTTCGATTCGCGCAAGGCAGACTTCACGAAGGTAATCACACGCCGCGTGCTGCCGCAAAGCGGAACTTTTCTTGTTCACGGACAGCGCGCTTCCGGCGGAGCCGCGGTTGCGCTCTACGACCTGAGCACCGGTCAGCAACTTTGGACGAATGAATCGTTGTTTGCGCCAGAGGAAGCACCGAAGCGCAGAGGCTTCGGGGCGCTCATGCAGGGACTCACGCAGCTGGCTTCACAAGGTACAGAACTTCAGGTGCTGCAAGCTGGCCCCAACATGATCGTGGTCCACACTCTCACCGGACTGCGCGGGCTCGATGCGCGCACCGGCAACGTGCGCTGGTCTTCGACACTGCCCAAAGGACGCTTCGCTTCTCTTCCACACCACGTTCAGCTCTATCCCTCGATCGACAAGACCGATCGCATTTACGTCAGCTTCGATGACAGCCTCATGGCGTATCGACTCGCCGATGGTCAGGCACTCTGGCCGCAGCCGGCCAAGGTGGACGGATGGATTCGCGACATCGTGCAGCATCCAGCAGGCATCGTGATGCTGCCGGAAGCTCCACCAGAGAATGAAGCTATGGGCAGCCGTCGCGTGGTGAATGGCGTCGTGCAGACCGGCCTCAACGTCGCTCGCTATGAAGACGGCACAACCGTTCTTCCCAAACCGGTACGCATGCACGGCACCGTGATCGACGCTATGATCGCCAGCGGTTCGGTGGTGCTGACCATCGATGCCGAATCGAAAACATTCGTAAATGTGCTCGATATCTCGACGGCAACGCTGCGCCTGAAGAAAGATGCCAAGATCAAGGGCCAGCTTTCGTATGCCGAACTCACGCCCGCGGGATTGCTCTATATCTCGCGGCCAGATGCGAGTGTGAATGCCGAGGTCAACATCATTGACCTGTCAACCGGCGAGCCGCGTTTCCAGGACGCCATCGGGAGCGGAAAACCGCTGAGCTCGAATGAAGACAGCTACAACGCAGCGCGCTATTACCTGCATCACGCAGTCGAAGGAAAGCTGCTCTACGTTTTTGCCAATCGTGACCACAAGCTCTATGCAGTCGATCGCGAAGCGGGAACATTCAAAGCATTCAGCACCGAAATCAAGCTGCAGGGTGGCGAGGATCCGACCGCGATGGAGATTCGTCCTGAGGGCATCGTGCTCAGCTCGCCGCAAAATCTTGTGATCATCGGCCGAGACGGACAGATCAAGCAGCAGGTGTACTACCCGGCGCCCCAGCTTCCGGGAGTGTTGCGAGCTCTTTACGCAATCAATGCCGTGCGCGCAGGACTCTATGGCGCCGCAGCCTCAGCCTACGGCGATGCATTTGCTCAAACGTCGCGTCAGTCTTCCGATCCATCCACACAGTACGTAGCTGGGCAGCTTGCGACCGCATACAGCCAAGGAGGCCAGCAGCTCCAAGGCTATTCGCGACAATCAGCGGCGATGGCCACGAAGCGCTTCAAGGCTTCGCTCAACTTGCCCGAATTCATTTTCATGCTGACCAAAGCGCCGGACGGAAAAGGAAACGTTCTGCTCCAGATCGATAAGAGCACCGCCCAGCCGCAAGCACGCGTGAATCTCGGGAAAGAGAATGAACCGGCGTATGCAGTGGACGATATTGCCGACATGTTGTTCCTGCAGACCGCGCCGGGGACCTTGGTGGGATATCGCCTATAGTCGAGAAGTAGCTCGCAATGCAAATCGAGATATGGTATCTATCCTTTGATAGATACCAAGCCAGCAATGACTAAGGCGAAAAAGACTTCAAAAAAGGTCCCGAAAAATCTCAAAAAGACGGCTCACGGCGAATCCATAGCTGAAGCGCGCGTCTTCATGACTGGACGGAGCCAGGCGGTGCGTCTTCCTAAGGAGTATCGCGTCCCGGGAGACAGCGTAT
>DATEMI010000278.1:0-3757 GCA_035275665.1 Terriglobales bacterium
TTGGTCCTGGAAATGTGGACCACTTCGTTCACATCAGCGAAACTTTTTCTGACAATGCACCGCCAGACGTACTCTTGACCGCAGTCCCTTAAGCCGAAGCCTTCGTTCCGCTGTCGGCTTTCCGGGCATGCACAGTCGCAACTTGTGACACATGATTCCCTCCTCATTCCACCGCAAAACAAAATCCTCAGCTCATTTCACTGCCTGCGATAGGGTTCGCTCGATGTCGCGGCGAATCTCTCCGCGGCGCTGTTGCACGCGGCGAAGGAATGGTCTGGCCGCGCTCGCGGCAAGTAGGAGTACACGCAAAGAGGTTCGAACTGACGGCATCGAGATCAGCCTCCTCGATCACTGCGATTTTGTCCGGCTGGAGGGTGGCACAATTCCGTTCATGCGGAGATATTCGACCATCTGTCCGTAGTGGTCGTAGGCGTGAGAGACTCCAAATTCGGCCAGACGCAGGCGCGTGGATTTGCTCTTCCCTGGCGTTTGCAGCATGTTGTCGCTTGTCAATGTGGCAGCCGCTCTGTGACCGAGGGCAAAGGAATCTTTGAGGAACGTGATGATTTCAGCTTTGGTTTTTATGTTTGCCGGACCGTTGCCATCGGTTAGGCCTTCCGGGAGTTTCTCCCCCGTAAGCGGAGACCAGATAAACCAGTTAGAGGAAGCGACGTGCTTAACCTGCACCGCAAATGAGCGGACACCTTTGTAATCACTGCCGGGAATCTTTAGCGTTTCGGGAGAGAAATTGAACTTGTCTTCCGGCATGGCCTCGGCGACGTCGACAATTTGTTTCTCGACGGCGCTGATGTCTCGATCGACGACGGAGGCGACTGTTGCCGGGGACTGCTGTTCGGCCTGCTGCGCTGGATTGGCCGGTGCAGCGGCTGCATAGGAAACGAGACAAAAGCGTCCGGAAGAAAAGATGAGCGGTGTGAGGAACGCTCCCGCAACGGCGGCAGCAAGCAAAATCGGAAGTCTGATTCTCTTCATTTATTTGGTCCTTTCAAACCGACTAACCGGACGCAGGCCCTGCAAGAAGGAGCGTTTGAGTCGTCCATGCGCATCAGCGAGAACGTGCGTGCCACGTTCATGCGTCGCGCAGGGCAAGCATAGGATCGACCCGCGTCGCTCTCCAGGCGGGTACCAGACAAGCAATCACTGCAATGCCAAGCAGACACAACGCGCCTGCGGCAAACGTGAGAGGATCGCTCGCCTTCACGCCGTAGAGCACGCTTGCCATCGCCCGCGACACAAGCAACCCTGCTGCGATGCCGAGGCTAGTCCCGGTGAGGGCAAGCGCCAGGCCTTCGCGTAAGACCAGGCGGAGGATGCTTTCCCGATCAGCGCCCAATGCGAGGCGCATGCCAAATTCATGCGTGCGTTCGCTCACGATGTAAGAAATCACTCCATAGATTCCGAGCGCGGCGAGAAGCAACGCGGTGAGAGCGAAGAGTGCGACCATCCGCATCGAGAATCGTCTCTCGGACAGCGAAGCGGCGACCGTCTGCTGCAGCGTCTGCGCTCCAAAAACGGGAAGCGTTGGATCGACCGATTCGATCTGTTCCCGCAGGCGTTCCAGAATGGTACCCGTGTCGATCTTGCCTCGCAGAAAGATCGCCAGATGCTTGGCTCCGGTCTGATAGAGGTCGCGGTAGATCAGCGGGACGTTGGCTTGAGCCAGCGACGCTGTTCTCGCGTTGGCGATGACACCAACGACTCTGATCCATGGCGAATTCGGCTTCGTTGATTTGAATGCCTGGCCGATGGGATTTTGATTCGGGAAATACGTCTGGGCAAAGGCTTCGTTGACAACGGCCACTTGCGGCGCTTTGTCATTGTCGGAGTCATTGAAGAAGCGTCCGCGAAGCAGCGGTATTCCCAGCAACTGAAAGTATTCCGGCGTAACCCGCGAATACTCCGCAAACAAAGGATGGTCGCTTTGGACATCGCGGCCTTCGATGCTGAAGAAGAACTGGCCCTCGACAATGATGTTGAGCTCTCTCTGGCTCTCGTCGAGGGGTATCGACGCCGTATCTCCCATCGCGACTGCTTGCACTCCGGAAAGCGTTTGGCCTCTCCTGAGCAATTCACGGATAAACGGACCCTGCTGAGCGGGCGTGGGATATTTGTCGATCTTCGGATCGTTCGGATAAGGCAGCCGCGTACGAACGGTTACGACATTCTCCGGATTGAATCCGAGCTGTGCATTCAGCAGCTTCCAGAAACTTCGCAGCAGGAGACTGGCGGAAATCACGAGCACCATGGACAAAGCAAATTCCGTGATCACCAGCAGTCTTCGTGTGTGCGCCTGCTCGCCGGATGCAGTAACGGAGCGTCCTCCCGGCTTGAGTGCCTGATTTACGTCGAGCCGACTGGCGTGCCGTGCTGGAGCGAGGCCAAAGATCATGCCGGCCAGTAAGGAGCACGCAGCGGCGAATCCCAAAATGGTCCAATTGATGGAGATTGCGTTGAGCCGCGGCAAGTTCTCAGGCACTATTCGCAGCAGGAGGTTTTTTGTGCAGAAGAGGAGCGCCATTCCTGCGATTCCGCCCATGACAGACAATGACAGGCTTTCCGTAAGCAGTTGACGCACGAGCCGCGGCTGTCCTGCACCGAGCGCCTGGCGAATCGCAATCTCGCGCGTTCTGGTGCTGGCACGCGCCAACAGCAGGTTGGCGACGTTCACACAGGCGATCAGCAGGACCAGCGTGACAGCGGCCAACAGCAGAATCAACGATTGGCGAACGTTGCCGACCAGAACTTGCTTCAGCGGAACCACGCGCACTCTCCATCCGCTCTGCTGAGGATAGTCGGCCGGAAATGCTCGCTCGAGTGATGCCACCAACGCGTCCAACCGGCTTTGCGCTTCCTCGAGCGTCACACCATCTTTGAGACGAGCAACTGCAGTCGGCAGATTGCGTCGATTTCGCGGCGGGTGATCCGGCATGGGCAGGCCATAAAAATTGGTGGAGGCCCAGATTTCAATGTTCCTCTCCTCACCATTTCGACCGGGCGCGTCGAAGCGCGGAGGCATAACTCCGACGATGCGATACAGATCCGTGTCCATGCGAATGCTCTTATCTAGGACATGCGGATCGCTGCCGAAATCGCGCTTCCAAAGGCCATCGCTGATCACTACTTCCGGGATCAGTCCGGGCGAGTGATCCTGAGGATTGAAGGTGCGGCCCAACTGCGGCTTCACACCGAGTAGGACAAAGTAGTTCGGAGCGACGATCAATATTCGAACGCGCGCAGGGCGATCGGCGCCGGTGAGATTGTTCTCGTCGAACCACGTCGGCGAGACGTTTTCGAAAATGCCCGAGTGCTGCAGGTCTTCCCATTCAGGTTGAGACATGCCTACGTCCTGCGCGCCCGTTCCCGGCAGATCGTCCTCGATGCTGACAAGCCGTTCCGGATGGGGAAAGGGAAGAGGACGCAGAAGCGTTGCATCTACGACGCTGAAGATCGCCGTCGTTGCGCCCATGCCCAGAGCGATCGTCAGAATAGCGATTGCTGCGAAACCGGGAGACTGGCGCAGCGCGCGTAAACCGTAACGAAGATCCTGGACAAAGGTTTCCAGATTCAGGAACTCAGCGGCGAGCTGCGCGAATCTGGCGCGCGACGTAATTGCAGAGGAGGAACTCAAAAGCAAGGGGCGCGAACCCTCCCGGTTCGTTATATGCCGGCGAAATTCGCCCAGCACTTCGCCCTTGTCCAGTCCAGCCATGACCGCCTTGTAGGCGTCTTGTTCTGC
>DATEMI010000279.1:0-8200 GCA_035275665.1 Terriglobales bacterium
CGGCAAAACCGCCGGGCCCGGAGTGGCAATTCATTTGTCTTGGGCGGGTTCTTTCTCTATTTTCTCCTGCGAGCGAAGAAGCGGGAACCAAGGGAAATCAGGGCATGATTTTGCGTTTCCTTCAACGCAATCGGAAGACACGCAGGCGGCTACCAACCGTTGCGGAACTCTTTCCCGAGATCATCACGCCTTTGCTCGATAGCGTGGATGACCTACCTCCTTGCGCGCGGTTGAGAGCTTGAACGGCAAGAGCCTCTCATCAATCAAACTCTCGCATACCATTCTCTCGCGATGCTCGCCAGGCTATTTCGACATGGTGAGATGAGTTATCAGTGGTTTCCTTAATCTCTCAGGAGGACGTATTTGCCACTCCGCATTCGAGATGGCTCATCACGAGTCAAACAAGAACCACCGAAGCCGCCAGAGGCGCGGAGCGCTGCCGTTAGAATGCCGTCACTAGCACATGCACAGTGATCTGCTTCCCGCCGCGGTTAATCACAAGAACTTTCATTTCTTCCGGTCTGCCGTGCAAAGCTCTGTAGATTTGCCCCCATGTCGCAGTGTTTAATTCCAGATTCTGGACCCGGATAACTTTGTCACCGGTCTGAACTGCCTCTACCGTTGGTTTGCCATCTTGTGTTGCGACCGCCGCGACGAAATAGTTCCCAGCGTCGGCTTTTAAGGTGATGCCGACTTGGTTAAGCTCGTAAGTATCGAGATCGCTCCTTAGCCAGTACATCGTCTTGTGTGGGTAATCAATTGTGATCCGATATGACTTCAGCACGTTCCCGCCGATCCAGCCGAGCACGGGAAGAGCGTTCTTGGTTGAATACCAGGCAAACAAATCCTGATTCGCTCCGAAACCTCGGCCTTTACGGGCCGCGAGCGCTCCGACGTCCTTTAGCAGCAACCCCCCGATCGTTATCTGCGGTACACGCATGAGAATTCCCGCCGTCTCGGTGCCTTCGCCTGACATCATCATGTTGGCAGGGCCAACCGCGCCTACGCCACGCTCCCAGTCGGGATGAGCGTTGAGCCAGCGCTTCGCCGCGTCTTGCCGAAACCAGGTATATGCGGAGCCGTTATCAATTGTGATCGCGTAGGACTGCCCGTCGATGAGCGCGTCGACTGCGATCAGTCCTGTTTGTGAATTGATACGAAACGGAACCGTAATGCCCTCTGGCATCATCGTGCCTGGTCGCGCGAAAGTGAGGGTGCGATGCGCATAGTCCAGCACAACAACATAGTTCTTCATTACACCGGCGGGCAGTACAGCCTCTACTTTAAGCTCTGTGCCCACCGAGTATGGTTCTGAGGAATCCGAAAGCACTTCTTTCCCGGGAAAAGTCACGGGCAGCTCGCCGACGAGGAACCTCAACGGGCCACCTCTGTTGAGCGCAAGATCTTTGAAGAGACCCGCAGTCAGCACCATTTGCGGACTTCCCATATCGACGAAGGCGAGCGTGCGGTGGGTGGTCCCGTCCGGACGAAGGAAAGTTAGTTCTGCGTAGACCCGATTGCCGTCAAAGACGATGGGAGCGGTACCCGAAGACCTTTCCGCGCTGACGAGGACTGTCGCGGTCACAACAGCTAGTATGATCGGCAATGCTTTTTCGAAACGCCTCAACTTATCCTCTTAAGGTGGCGAATGGTGCCGGCGAGCAGATCCGGTTGGGCGATACCCGTCCGTTGCGCTTTCATGGCACCTAGTTGGCATAGTACTGGTTACGAGTTATCTCGTTTTCCAGTACAGAAGCCCGGCCGCACTTGTCGATCTTGGCCGCTATATCTGAATTCTTGAAAAAAGCTCAGCCGCGCCGAGTGCTGATAATGTACAACAAGAGTTTGCCGTACTTATGCCTTACGATCGGCAAGCCGCCTTGCACGAAACCGGGCTCCACTCGCAGGTGGGGGAATACCGCCTTGCGGATCAACGCGCGCTTTCCTCGAAAGACAGAAATGTATTCGAATTTGCATATCAGTCCAGGGAAGACTCGTTCGTGTTGTTTCTCGCTCCGCAGGCCGCCAAGCTCAACTTCGGCAAATATCACCTAGCCAGCGCGGAATTCCTGGGACTGCATTGTCAACGGGTGCAGTGGCCACGGGCAAGACATCTTTTGGGCCACTACTGATAATAGAGAGTATGTCTTCTTGCGAAAGCACAGCTCAATCTACCCCTCCGAGGTCTCTGTAGGGAACTGTTGGACAAACGATAAGCTGCAAATTTTCCCCCGAGCTCCAGGGACTCGCCCAGATTCAGTTCCGCTGTTTTGCTTGCTGAAAACACGGAGTCCGAAGGAGGGTGCAGGGTGCGAGTGAGGAGCGGTGAGTTCCAAACTGGGTTTGGTGTTATGTTTGGCGCGAAACCGGCGCCGTCCGAAGCGCCCGTCGAGCCGCGGCCGAGCGGCGTCCAACCGGGAAGAGGACGCAGTGGAGAAACGACGTGAAGCCTACCGCTAGCGCGTGAACTGTAGGACACAAAGCAGCCGTCAAACCCGTCCGTGTGGTTGCTGTCGCACCGCAGCTCGCAAGCCATGTTCGGATGATGATTCGCTAGTGCGGTGCTAGAGACTCATTGGGTAAACAAATCCCTAGTGCTGTGGAGGCAATCGAAATGTGACATGGCATTCGCAACCAAACCAGATACGGCGGTATACAAATGAATCGCAACTGTCAATTTAACTTAGGATGTGACTATGCGCTCTTCAGAAAGAACAGTCCTGCTCTCGACCGCATTTGCAACTGCTGTGGCCGTGCTCCTCTTAGCGGGATCCGATCTCTCAGGCGCCAACGACAAGCCGACAAGTCTGTCCGAGGCACGCTCCGCCATTGAGGCGAACCTTCGCACTCCGGAGGGCAAGGCCTATGACAAGCAGTTGGGCAAGGAATTCTCCGAGAAATATATGAGCACGACGCATCAGTGCAAACAGAACGCAGGAAATGATCACGAGAGCTTTTGGGTGCTACTAAAGCTCGATCAAGAAGGAGCCGTGAAGGAGGTCCTGCTCTCGCCGGAAAGCGCACTCGGCACATGTGCGCGCAAGGTCCTGCTAAGAGGTCGCTTCTCGCGACCCCCACGAGGAAACTATTGGGTTGGAATCTATTTCAAGATCACTCGCTGAAGTGGCGAAGCGAGCAGTGGGGCCGTGACCTCTTCAGAATAGCGCCCGGTTTCCCAAAGCCTGGACACGAGCTGACCTTTTCTATCGTCAGCATCGTTGAAGAGCCGACCCCGGAGAACAGGAATTCCCATTGCGGGAAAGTAAATCGCCCTCGACAATCATGAGGGGGGCTGTCTTTGAGACGCCTACCCGCTGGAGGGACATAGCCGTCGGTAGCCGCTTGAGCCAACACCGTCTCATGCGCCTGCGGGCGCGCAGCGCATCTCAAAAGTGCAAGAGCCGGGATTCCCTGAATGAGAACTGTCGCTGCTTGGGCGAAGGAAATTGCTTCTGAAACCAGGATTGCTAGCGCCATCGACGATTATCTACTCGGCGTAGCCGACACTCAAAGTATGAACGCGGGACTTCCCACCGCAAACGCATGGGTCGCGCTCTTTGACCATAATGGGAACCAGTTCCGAACGTCAGGTACGGGTGAATCTTACAGTGCACTATTCAGCGCAAGCTCAACCGCAAGCGGAACGCCGGACTGCAATCCTTCGAGCTTCGACATATTTTTTGGGGCATTCGGCAATGCCCAGGAGATTACTGCCTCCTCGCAGCCTCACTTCCAAAGCTGCACCCCGTAGTTCGTCGCACACAGATGAACGCCCTATGAAAAGAAAGGCAAGGTGCAGCAGAGCCGAATGCCTGAATGCAATGCCCAGCAAGCGCATAGACAGCGCTTGCTGAGGCTTGCCTTAGGAGCGGGAATTGTGTGGGTTGCGTCTTGTTTCTATGGTCTCTTCTAGTCGTATGGCAGAGCCACCATAGGATCGACCTTCGTCGCGCGCCGTGCTCTTGTAGTTCGCGCAGCTCACGCCATCGCTCGTATTGTCGGGCTTTGCTTGGATCAGGATCTTCTTCGCCTTTAAGCCAAAAACAAAACCAATCAACATTTCCCTGCTTTGCTGTGATGCGTTCTGAACGCTTAACATGAACACTTTAGCGGTGAATGGGTGCGCGTTGCCGTTGTTTAACTTGTGCATTGTAACGCAGTATAATGCATCGAAGTATACGGTTTCCGAATTATAGGAGAGATCTTCGCGAGCCATTAATCTTCGACTAAGAATTGCGATATAGAAAAAGGCAGCAGTCGCCCGCAGAACGCGGCGACAAGAGAAAATCGGGTAGTTCGGGAGATCGCAGCCAGGCTAACGGAAGTCTCACCGCAGTCAGGAGAAGGGATGTTTAATCCTAAATTGAAAAAGGGCAGCGCCGAGCTGCTGGTCCTCTCTTGTCTGGAAGCGCGCCCGCGGCACGGATACGAAATCGGCAAGCTCATCGAGCGGCATTCACAACAGCGGATTCAGTTTCGAATTGGCTCTTTGTATCCGATTCTCTTTCGCTTGGAGCGGAGGGGCTTGGTTGTGGGTCGCTGGGTGGAAAAAGCTGGTGAACACCGGCGCCGATACTACCGATTGACGGCAGAAGGAAGAAAGTTTGTTTCCGCGGAACGCGGCGCTTGGAAAATGTTCGTCATTACTATCAATCGACTACTCAAGGCGAATTATGCGTGAGTGGCGTAGCTATGTCCGCCAGCACCTGTGCCTCCCCGACTATTCCCAAGAGGAGGAAGCGCGCGTAGTAGATGAACTCGCTCAACAGTTGCAGGATGCTTATCAGGAGGCGCTTCAATCGGGGCTCAGTGATCAGGAAGCACGAGCCGCAGCGCAGCTTCACATCAACGACTGGCACGAGCTAAACAGGAGCCTGACGCAAACGGGGTGCTCGCCTTGCCGCAACCCATCCCTTCCACCAATCGGAAGTTCCAGGTCTGCGGACTTGCACGCACCGGGAAGCTCTACCGTCGCGATTAAAGAATCGGGACGCGCAGACACCAACATGCCTAGAATGTCGTTCTTCATCTCACATGTGACGGAATTTTTCCTGAATGACTGTCGTTTAGCACTGCGCCGGCTCAGGCGCAGCCCTGGATTCACGGTCGTTGCATCGTTGACCCTTGCACTCGGGATTGGCGCGAACAGTGCGATGTTCAGCATCGTGAATGCAGTTCTGTTGCGACCGCTGCCATATCCCAATCCCGAACGGCTCGTGGTTTTTTCCGAGCATTGGCCCCAATTTCCCCAACTTTCGCTCTCTTATCTGAACTACAAAGATTGGCGCGATCAGAGCCAATCGTTTGAAGCCGTCGGAGCCGTACGCAACTCGGTCATGACGATGACCGGCATATCGGAGGCGGAGCGAGTACCAACCCAGAACGTCACATCCAATATTTTCGAGCTGCTTGGACTCCGTCCTGAACTTGGACGTGTTTTCACGGCAGCAGAAGATACGCCAGGAGCAGCGGGTGTTGCGCTGATCAGCCACAGCCTGTGGCAGCGACATTTTTCTTCATCGCAGGATTTATCGAGACGCACCATTACTCTTGACGGCCAAATCTATTCCATAGTGGGAGTAATGCCGGCAGGCACAGAGATTCTTCAACAGTCCCCAGATGTATTCCTGCCTTTCGAGCCCTGGGCTAGAACTCTGCCGGATGACCGCAGCTGGCATCCTGGGATACTACCGATCGCGCGGCTCAAACCCGGTGTCTCTCTTCAGCGGGCGCGCAGTGATGTAGCCGTGATTGCCGCCCGTTTGGCGAAACAATATCCGGAGAACGATAGCAATGTGTCCTCGATTGTCGACAGCATGCAGGAGAGAATCGTCCAAAACGTCCGTCTAGCACTGCTTGTTTTGCTCGGTGCAGTCGGTCTTGTTCTGCTCATAGCTTGCGCGAATGTTGCCAATCTTCTACTTGTCAGGGCTACGCGTCGCAGACGAGAGATTGCCATCTGCGCAGCCTTGGGCGCACGACGCTCAGCCGTCGTTCGACAACTTCTCGCCGAGAGTCTTGTCTTGTCACTCATCGGCGCTGCGCTGGGTATCGTTTTAGCTTGGATCACCATCCCGGTTTTACTTCGACTTGCGGGAAATTCGCTTCCGCGTGGCGCAGGAGTGACTCTGGATGCAAGGGTGCTGGGATTAACGGCACTGATTGCGCTGCTGGGGGGAATAGTTTTCGGCCTCGCACCTGTTCGGCAAGCTTGGCGAGTGAATCTGCGGGAGACTTTGGCGGAAAACAGCCGCTCCGGATCTGCGCGTTCCGGGTTACGCACGCGCAGAATACTGGTGATTTCCGAGATCGCATTCGCAATGCTCCTGCTCACTGGCGCCGGCCTTCTGTTCAGAAGCTTTGAGCGACTCTCTGAAGTCTCGCCTGGCTTTTCGCCTGACCATCTGCTGGTCGCCGACATCGTCCGCTCACCGCTCGCTTATCGAGATGCCAATGTTCGTTTGGACTTCTTTGATCGTCTGTTCGAGCGAGTTGCGGCGCTTGGCGGAGTTCGCGCGGTCGGGGGAGTCTCCTTTCTGCCAGTCACTGGGACGGGCTCGGCATTGCACTTCAACATTCAGAACCACCCGCCGGCTTCACCGAGCGAATACAAAATTACTAGCTATCGGGTTGTAACCGCCGGGTATCGCAATGCTCTTGAAGTGCCACTGCTCGCAGGCCGCTGGATCGAAGACCGCGATCGTGAGCAATCCCCACCAGTCGTGGTAGTGAACTCTGCCTTTGCGAAAACCTATTTCCCGAATCAGTCTCCTCTCGGGCAGCACATTCAGCTCGGAGCTACTCCGGAAGCCTCGGTTCCCTGGATGGAGATCGTCGGAATTATCGGCGATACACGACAGTCGTTATCGAGCGAATCGTCAACTGAGATCTATGTCCCGTATCGACAGGCCGACAAAGTATTGCCAGTCTCCGCTCTGACTCTAGTTGTACGAACCGTCTCTGATCCTCGGATCGAATCCGGGGCCATACGCAACATTGTCCATGATCTTGATCGTAATCAAGCGATCACCAACATTCGGACGATGGAAGACAACATCGCACAATCCGTCTCTGAGCCTCGATTCCGGACAGTGTTGCTGACAGTGTTTGCCGCTATCGCATTGACTCTAGCAGGCGTCGGAATCTTCGGTGTGATGGCTTATTCGGTTTCCCAGCGAAGTGCGGAATTGGGATTGCGAATGGCATTGGGAGCGACTCGCGGAAATGTCCTCCAGTTGGTCTTGAGTGATGGGATAAAGCTGACCTTAGTCGGCGTGGTACTAGGAATTGCAGGTAGTTTTGCTATCACTCGTTATCTCTCCAGTATGCTCTTCAATATTCCATCACACGATCCCATCACCCTTTTCATCGTGGGAACAGGGTTAATTCTCATCTCGCTTTGCGCCTGTTACTTGCCCGCGCGGCGAGCGACTCTAATTGATCCAATTGTGGCTCTGCGGGAATCCTGAATGAATTCTGTTCTATAGCCCTATTTTGTGAGGAATCCAATGGCGCTCACTGGAAATCTGTGGCAAGACACGCGCTTTGGCGCGCGCAATCTGCGCAAGAATCCTGGATTCACTTTGGCGGCGGTGCTAACACTTGCGCTCGGCATTGCCGGCAATACGACCATTTTCTCGATCAGTAGCGCCTTATTGTTGCGTCCTCTCCCTTACTCGGATCCGAGTGAGCTCGTGCTACTTGGAATGAACAGGCAAGAGAGTGGGCACACATCTACGCCTCCCTGCACCTTGGCTCGTTATGAGGAAATCCGTGATCATAGCGGTTCCTTTTCCGGCGTGGCGGCCGTTACCGATGATTCAGCCAATCTCACTGGTAATGGCGAACCCGAGCAAATTCCAATCGCCCGAGTATTGCCCAATTTTTTCGACGTGCTCGGCATTAAGCCCAAACTCGGGCGAGCGTTCACGAGCGACGAAGGCCAACCTGCCGGAAAACCAGTGGTAATGATCAGCGATTCTTTATGGCATTCTCGCTTTGGCTCCGATCCAAATATTGTCGGCAAAACGCTTACCCTTGATTCCGTTCCGCAGAGCATCATTGGCGTCTTGCCGATTGTTTCTTTTCCTTTTATGGGACCGGCTGAAGTGTGGTCGCCTCGGTATTTCGAGTTTTCGATTCTTACTCCGCAGCACATTCGCGCGGGGGTCGGGTATCTAACCATTCTCGCCAGATTGCG
>DATEMI010000280.1:0-5832 GCA_035275665.1 Terriglobales bacterium
TCTGCGAGTCGTGCCTGATACTCGCCAAGCCGGGATCTGTTGGCGCTGTGAGCGAGTTCGCTTTCAAGATTTCCCAGAGCTCGGTGCAATTGGTTGATGCGATGAAGGTAGAACCACCTGTAAAACCGAGGTGCGAAACCGATGACGGGAACGAGCGCCGCGACAACGGGAATGACAAAGAATACGATTCGGTTGAGGAGCGAGGTCAGCCAGAACGACGTGTAGCGCTGCCAGAAGCTCGGGCCGGAGCGGTAAAATGCTTCTGCCGTTGGAGAAAGCGGCAAATCATTGGGTTGCTCGGCGGGAAATTCACCGAGCCGGTTAAAGGGGCCGGGTGCCCAGTGCACCTCGCGCATGGCTTCCAGCAACAAATATTGCAAGGCGGGATGAAGATCTTTTCGCACGAGCAAGCTGTTGCGGGAGGCAAGCAGGTCAACGTCCGAATTGGGAATGTCGCGAGTCAAGCTAATGAGCCCTCGCGATAACACCAGATGCTTCAGCCCGGGAACTGTTTTGGCAATGGCTTCAGCTTGCGCAACGTTCATTAATCGAAGTCCGGGAGCGCCGAGCGCGCGCTGCAAGAAGCTGGTATCCAACTGACTGGCAAAGATCGCCACATCGATTTCGCCTGCGATCAATGCATCGATTGCTTCGGCGGAGTCGAGATCGACGAGCTGGGTAGAAGCGTCCACCGCATCTGTGGCTGTCAGGACCTGGAAAATAAGTGCGCGTAGAGCTGTTCCCGGCGTGCCAATCGACAGGCGCTTGCCCCGGAATTGCGCAAATTGCGTAATGGGCTCGGCGTTCCGGTAAAAAATGAATATTGGAGCGTCGAACACCCCACCGAGTGAATAGAGGGCATCCTCATCACCGGTTCGCGTAAAACCGAGCGCGGTGAGAGCTGCCTGCACCCCAGAGGCGCCATCGCGCAGCAGATTAAGATCCTCCACCGCGCCAGCAGCGTTGCGGACCTCCAGCCCGACACCATCGCGCGCAAGTATTCGAGCGTATTGTCTCGCGAAGTTATCATACCCCGATCCTGCCATCCCGGCAGCGATCGCGAGGTGCCGTGGCGGTAGCGGATCGACCAAGCGATAGGTCACGTACGAGACGGCGAGGACAATGGCCACCAACGGAATGACAATGACTAAGGGCAACCTAGGCCACATCTCGGTACTCGGATGAGCTTTGTTTGTGGCGAACGGAGGAGTGCCGATCCTGATGCGGCGCTCGTGTTCTGCCGCTTTTGCGCAAGCAAGGTATGGGTATCGCCTCCTTCGGCTTAATCGGCCCTGTCCCTGGCAGATGTCGCGGTATTATGTTCGATCTTTCTAATCGCTCAACCCGAACGTCCGGGTTGTAATCGCCAAGGTAGGCTATGGAGTATTCGCGAAGAAGATAGGATCGTCTTTAATGGATTGAACGCCGCGAGGTTACCTTCGCATGCCGTTGGCTTCATTGCATCGCGTTTTGAAGCTCACTCTGACGCTGGTTGTACTGGTGGCCTCGTGGGAGGCGCTGTGCCGTCTGCTGCAGATTCCCGCCTTTCTTATTCCCGCCCCCAGCCAAGTTGCGTTGCGGCTGTACGACAAGCACGATCTCTATTTCATGCATACCTGGATTACGATTTACGAGACGACCGCAGGGTTTTTTCTGGCGGTCGCATTCGGAATTGCTTCTGCGGCGATCATTGTTGTGATTCCGAGGCTACGCGATGTCGTCATGCCACTGCTGCTGGTCGCACAGCTTGTGCCGAAAGTGGCGGTCGCCCCCCTCCTGCTCATCTGGTTCGGCTATGGTCTATTTCCAAAAATTATTATCGCTTTCCTCGTCGCTTTCTTCCCGATCGTCGTCAATAGTGCCTCCGGCCTTGCCTCGGTCCAGCCTGAGCTTTTGGATCTCGGCAGCTCGCTGCAGGCAAGCCGCTGGCAGACATTTTGGAAATTTCGCGTTCCATCTGCTCTGCCGGAAATTTTCAGCGGAATGAAGATTGCAGTCACGCTTGCCATCATTGGAGCGATTATTGGTGAATTCGTCGGCGGCAACCGTGGGCTGGGCTATCTCATCATAGTCGCCAATCAGGAACTCGACACCGCGCTTGCTTTCGCGGCGATATTTCTGCTCTCTGCGGTCGGAATCGTCCTTTATGCGCTGATCGAGATGTTCGAGCGCATTCTCATTCCATGGCATGCCCCCTCGGAGCCGTTGACGACGGGAGGGCGCATGCTGTGAGAGCGCGCGCCGCCATAGAGATCGCCGATCTTCGCAAGACCTATGCCATAGCGGACTGTGAGATTCCTGCTCTCGATGGGGTGAGCTTCCGGATAGAGCCGGGGGAATTTGTCTCCGTGCTCGGTCCTAGCGGTTGCGGCAAGACGACCGTGCTGAGGATTGTTGCGGGGCTGACTGTGAAGACTAGCGGTTCTGTCGAGGTTGACGGGGTTCCCGTGACCGGACCTCAACGCAAGATTGGCTTGGTTTTCCAGGTACCCGCGCTGATGAAATGGCGCACAGCTCTCGAAAATGTGCTCCTTCCTGCAGAAATCCTGGGGCTAGATCGGGCCGCCAGTCGCGTGCGCGCCCAGGAACTTCTGGAGCTGGTTGGGCTTTCAGAGTTTGCCTCGCGTTATCCGAGAGAGCTTTCCGGCGGCATGCAGCAGCGTGTGGCGATTGCTCGAGCGCTTGCTCATGACCCTGCCATCCTGCTGCTCGACGAGCCATTCAGCGCGCTCGACATGATGACGCGCAACCAGCTCAATATCGAGCTCCTCCGAATCTGGAGCGAGCGACAAAAGACAAGCTTGCTGGTTACGCACAGCATTCCTGAGGCGATCTTCCTGTCTGACCGGATCGTTGTGTTAGGGCCCCGCCCGGCAAGAATTCTCGACGTGGTGACGGTCTCGTTGCCGCGTCCTCGCGATCCCAGCGTCCGAGTTTCGCTCTCCTTCATGCAAATTGTCGATCGCATCGGACGTCTAGTCGGGCTAGAATACATCTAGAGGCGAAAGGGGAAGGCCATGAGCAAGCTTCACATGTTCATGCTGACGAGCGTCATGCTCATCGCAGGCAGCCATAATGCGGTCGCTCAGGACAAGTTGATCTTTTCTCTGCAGTGGATCGCCAACGGAAACAATTTCGGCGTTTTCGCCGCCAAGGAGCAAGGGCTCTATCGGAACGCAAATCTCGATGTTGATGTTCAGCGCGGATACGGTTCCGGGGAAACCGCCAAGCGGGTCGCCACCGGCACCGCCGACATGGGAATAGCAGATGCTGCATCGGTCATTGTCGGGCGCAGCAGCGGTCTGAAGGTGAAACAGGTCGCGTGCCTCTATGAGCGGCCGCCGGATGCCATCTTTTTCATCAAGGGAAATCGCATCAACAGTCCGAAGGACCTTGAAGGGCGGACAATCGGAGCGACAGCGGGCGAAGCGACCGTCAATCTGCTTCCCATATTCGCTGCGAACGCGGGGTTCGATAACAAGAAAATGGAAATGATCAATCTCTCGCCGTCGGCAAAATATGCGAGCCTTGTGGCGAAAACCGTGGATTCCATCGTGGGATTTGTCAACGAGGAGCCAGCCATTCAGAGCGCAGCCCAGAAGACTGGGCTGGAGGTCGGACGATTTGTTTTCAGCGATTACGGCATCGACTATTATTCCCTCGGAATCATTGCAAGCGATGACCTGATAGCCAAGCGGCCCGATCTAGTCCGGCGGGTTGCACTGGCCACCATGCGGGGGTACGCCTCGGCGATCAAAAACCCGCAAGCGGCCGCCGACGCTTTTGTCAAGAACTATCCGGAAAGCAGCCGCTCAATGGCACTGCAACAGTGGGATGCGGCGTTGCCGCTTATTCTGACCGATCGCACCCGGAAGAACGGCCTGGGGCCAATCGAAAAAGACAAAATGCTCGCGACCATCAATCTGGTTGCAAAGTTCCAGCGCGTAGATAGTTCCACCACTGCTACGGATATCTACGCCGCCGAATTGATGCCAACTGTGCCGATCGAATAGACGACTTCATCTGTTGTCGAAAACCTTACCCACGCCCTCCGGTGAGCATTTTATTCCAGCCTCACCTCGGCCGGAACTTGAGCTTGGTGCTGACGTGGTCGCGCGGCCACGCGACGTCGTACCAGCGCAGGAAGCTATGCAAGAGGGCGTGCTCCTTGGTCTCCAGGTAGTCGCCGGTGGCGAGAAGCGACTGCAACAGGTGATCGACTTCCTCTGTGAGATTGACGTCTATCGAAGTCTCCGTTGGTTTTGGCCAGTAGTTAGGCGCGTAATTCGGGTCGCGCTCGAGCTCCCGTTGCGTGCGTATCTCCTTCTTCTTGAAGTCTTTCGGTGTCTTCTGCGCGCGGAAGCGAGCGAGCCGCTTTTCAATGATTTCGACCAGCTCCTGGGTTGATGGCGACGCCGCGAACACCTGCAGCCGTATCGATCCCGGGCCGTAGTTGTTCAGCGGGATGGTATCGATGCCGCAAATGATCGGCACCGAGAGCGTGTCGATCACCGCCAGCAGGTCGACATAGTCGTTCTTCCTGGCGCGATTCCAGTGAAACTCCCGGCGACCGTCTTGAGTCACCGTGGTGCGCATCCAAAGATTGTACGAGTCGTGCACGTCGTCGGGCGTCAGGCCGTACTCCCTGATGGCTTCGGCGAATGTGTCCTGGCAATTCGGATGGTCGATGAACCCGAACTCGATCTCGTTGAGAAGGCCGTTGCATCGGTGGCCCTGGTAGTACTGATCGAAATTGTCTGAATGATCGAGAATCACCTGCATGGGCCGCGCGCGCGGAGACCCGGTCCAGATAATGGTACCCTTACCGACCGTTACCCCACGCGTGCGATTGAATCCGCAATCGAGCCACTCCTTGTAGTCGTGGAGGTTATAGGCGTTGTAGTCCACGCAGGTCCCACCCTCGACCTGACTGATGCGCAGCACCTCCCCGGTGCGCACCGGGATGGCCTTGCCGGTGATCGGCTGGATGATCAGCTCCTCGCGCACCGCGCCGTAGGTCGGAGTGTCCACCTCGACGAAGCCCGGTGGACCCGTTCTGAAAGGAGTTCCTCCGGCGAGCAGAAAGCGAGTATGTTCGATGACAGCACCCTTGAGGACATCGCCGCGGCTCTTGCCGAGCATCCCCGCTTCGACGACCCGATCGATCAGTGCCAAATGGTTGGTGTTGACGGTGAGTTTCATGGGTTGGTCCCTAGCAGCCTGCTGAAATACAGGACAACATCTATGCTTCGATTCCCAATTCGGTCACCCGCAGATTTGATTATTCTCACAGCGAAAGTGGGTTTTTAGCAAGCGGCTAGTATCATATCTGGGCTAATAGTGGCGCAACCCGAGCAAGATTAGAATAACCACAATCACACCGCGACTGGTGTCTGTCAGTTGTTTCGGGATGCAATAAATGGCAAGTTCGACCATCCAAGAGATGCATGGCTGCGCCACAGAGAAGCGGTCATGATGAACACAGCGCGCTCCGCGACCGCCGATGCCTTCGCGCGTGCGCCGCTGCCGAAGCGCTTTTGCAACCTCGATCGTTTGCTTCACGCCATGAAGGCGCGCGGTCTCGACGGGATCGTGGCCACCGCTCCGTGGAACGTGTTCTACCTCACGGCGTTCAACGGCATCGCGCACAAGTCGGACGAGCCGCGGCCTTACGCCGTGATACTCTCGCGTCACATGCCGGACCATCCTGTCCTCATTCTTGCTGATTACTACCTAGCGACGTTTCTCAAACAGCCGACGTGGGTCGAGGATTTGCGGCCGTTCCGAGCCGTGATGATGCCACTCGACCTGCCCGCGCAGCACAGTGATATC
>DATEMI010000281.1:0-2017 GCA_035275665.1 Terriglobales bacterium
GTACGAGCATCGGTTGCAGGAGGTCTTGAATCTCACGCGCGCCGAAACCGCGCTGCTCTGTGTCCTGTTGCTGCGCGGTCCCCAAACTCCCGGCGAACTGCGCGGACGCACTGAGCGGATGTTCCGCTTCGAGCACCTCGACGACGTAGAAGCCACGCTGCGCCGTCTGATCGAGCGCGATTCCCCGCTGGTGACGATGCTGCAGCGCCAGGCGGGAACGAAAGAATCGCGCTACGCGCATCTGCTGTCGGGTGAGCCGCAGGAAGCACCCACTGCTCCAGTCGGCGTGCTGCCGAGTTCGACCGACGAGGGTCGCATTGGAAGACTCGAAGCCGAGGTTGCCGAGCTCCGTCGCGAGGTGCAGGCGCTTCGCCAGGAGTTCCGCGAGTTCAAGAAACAGTGACAATCGCGGTTTTGCGATTGTTGGGGTGCTACGCGGTGGTGCGGCGGCGTGTTTTTTTGCGGCTGCGGATGTTCACATCCGTTAGCTGCATCGGAACGCTGAGAGCTGGCCTGCGGCCATCTCTCACCCACCGGCTACCGCCGCCGGTTCTGTTGTTGGTCTCATCCAATCCCATCCGATCTCATCGAATCTGATCAGATATCTCATCGAATCCTCACGAGATATCCTATCCCGTGATCTCATCAATCTCGTGAGATCCCATCCGATCTCACCCTTCTTCTTCACATGCCATACGCTCGGCATTTTTCGAAGCCATGGCCAACCCTTCCAGGAGAATCTTGGCATTCGCCGGGGCGATGGTGCTGTTGGCCAGCCGCTCGCAGACGCGCAGGATCGCCACCTGCAATCCGCGCCGATCTTCCACAACCGGAAATTCCATCGCATTGCTCCTGGCGTGGTTATGAAAGAAACAGAACTTCTGCCCTCCGACGGCGGGCGATCCGCATCGCTGAGTATTCGGTTTGATGTGCTCACAGCGTGGCGCAAGCCAAGCTGCTCGCAGTGCCTCAAGTCTGCTGGCCTTCTGCTCCATCTTGCAGCCTTCATCAAACAACATCACCTGCTGATCGAGCTGTTCCGAAGTGTCGATGACGTCCGATAATCCCTGGCATATCTCCTCGATCGGAAGCACCGTTTTGGTAGCCTTCGCAAGCGCCTGCTGCGAGCCTCTCCGCGAGGCATAGTCCGGATCCACGTCTGGAAGCTTTTCGCTCAATTCGTTTGTGTTGCTTATCCTTTGTTCCCGCACAAGCGGCTGGACGGTCATCGCCGACACGGCCACAAGTTCGGTAGTCTCGATTGCTTTTTCCTCAGATGGACGTCGCATTTCGGTGTTCAGCTGCGAATGTTCTGCCGATGTCATAGAAGTTCATTCCTCACTTACTCTCTACTTCTGTGCTATGACGAAAAGGAGAAGAAGTCAATGAAAATATCGAGACTAAATGTATTCCTGTTTCGGGAATTACGAGCAACTTAGAAGCCAATCTCTACGATGTTTGAGTGGAATATCAAATGCTTTGGAAGCACTTAAGAGGCCACAGTTTGCCGGTATCGCTCATCGAGGAAAGAGCGACCAAGCAGTATGCGGAAAAGAAGAAAAAAGAGGAGCCGAAAGGGCTCCCCTTTTGGAAAAGCATTTGACGAGGTTTAGAAGATGATCTTCGCGCCGATCTGAATGTTGCGACGCTCATCATTGGGCCCTGGAATTCCGCTTTCTACAGCGCCTTTAGCTGTCTGCACTGTTGGCGCGCTGGAAAAGTCGGCGTTTCCGACGACAACGTATTGATTGTGATGATTCAATACGTTGTAGAACTCGCCCCGTAGCTGGAAGCCAACTCGCTCTGTGATCTTGATCGTCTTGTACACACCAAGATCAAGCTTCCAGTTATTCGGACTGTGGAATGCATCCTTTCCGACACCCGCATTAATCGTGCATACACCGCTGGCGTTGCAGACCGGGTAATCCGAACCGAGCTGATTGAAGCCTAGAGACGGGTTTGCTGCATCAGCAGGAAGGGTTATGTAATCGTACAGATTCGCGCTTCCAGCAACCTG
>DATEMI010000282.1:0-19034 GCA_035275665.1 Terriglobales bacterium
GGGAAGTGTTACTCCGCACGCCTCAATCACTCGTTTCAGGTATTCCAGTTCGCATCGTGCGTGCTTGCGATCACGCTCAGTGATGTGAAGAATGTGCACGGAATAGCATTCGAGGAATCGTCCGAAGGCACCGGTGCGAAAGCGCGCCCACACATGAGCGGACAGAATCGAGCTGCCCATGTCGGGTTCAATGCTCCCGGTGATGCCTTCCTGAATCACGAGGCGAAAGCCACAGTAGCGGTAATGTGCCGCCCCTTCCAGGTCGCCGCGACGCCCGGTATGAGGCTTGTGACGGTACCGGAAGCGCGAGCTGTGATTCCAGCTACGCGTTCTTCGAATGCGATCTCCGTGCCAGCCGCAACGCGTTTGTCCGGAGAACAAATCTCAAGAGAGATGTGCTCACGGTCGATTTGAGCCACCAGCTCTCGACATCGGATAACCGTGACCAAACACTTTCGGCGGTTGCGGGGATCGAAACTGTCTCCGTGAACTCGAACAAAACTGCCCCGGACCCCGTTAGAGATCATGAGAGGATTCAACCGGTAAGCCATTTGCCGGAGTGTCGCTGGGCAAGCGTCACATTTCAAGACGCACCCGTGACGAGTGCGACTGGTGTTGACGTTGCGCATCTCTGTGGCGCTCTCCCCACCGAACAATTCTAAGAGCCTGAGCTTCGGGGCCGCGAGGTAGTCATGCATTCCATCCTCCTTACTTTGCGGGAAATGGCCATCGGCCTCGGCCTGTTGCGGCCGTTGCGGGCAGCCGAGGAGAGCGACGCACTGCGAAATTGTACGGCGTACCTCGACTACAGAGTGCGCTCCGGTTCGACAATTCATGCACTGCTGGACCGGACACTTGCGGTTGCTTGCCTTGAGCACTGGTTCACCTTGTAAGCCATTCGCACGATCCTTCCACCAGGCAATTCCCCCCAACGTAGCGTTCATTTTCACCCAATTCACCTTTTGAGAGGAGACTGCTGTGCCAACAGCATTCGTGTACCGTCGTGCGCTCCGCCGCTTTGCGACGAGCATTGTGTTCACCATTCTCAACCTTGTTGTCTGCACTCTGATGCTCTACTGGGCGGCTGAGTCCAGGCTTACGCCTTTGCTGCTCCTGCTGATCGTGCCACTTGTTCTCACGCTCGGAAACATGTGGCGCTGCACAGTGGCGGATCTCGGCTACATCGGGACAGCTCTTTCTGTCGCAAATGCTCAGACCGCCGGACGGGTTCGAGCGCAGGTCTGATTTATCCTCCCCGAAAATGTCCGCGCCACGCCGTCAGGCTGGGACCTTTTCATTTCAGCCAAACACAATCTGCGAAGGAGGAAGTGTCATGTCGCATTGTCATCGCCGCTATTCGAAGCGCGAGCTGCTCGGCAGCTTGCACGTGGACTACATCATGTCCGTCGCCGATCTTGGCCTGGCGGCCAGGACCAACCGCTGGGATGTGCTGCGCGCATTTCTTGCCGCAGGGGAAGCCCGTGCGGAACGGCTCGTCGAAGAAGAGGACGGCTTCCTGATTCTGCAAAGCGTTCCCGGAGAGCCAAACACCGGGGCGATCTACCTCTTTGCCGAGCCGCTGCAGTCCTTCTTCTGGCTTCGTTTCGACCTAAAGGAGGACACGCTCAACGGCGACGACTTCCAGATCGCCCTGCGGGTGTACCACCTGCTCGACCTGATCGACGGCACGCGCAGGAAATCTCATCGCCACGGTGGCCGGGACAACCACCAGTTTTCCCCGGCGCCGGGGCTCGGCCTGAACGCGCCAGCCATGGCCGTCGCTGCCTGCTAAGACGGGCGAATCCGGCCCATTTGACCGAGTTTTGGAACCGGGCTACAACAGCACAGCTTGACCGGAAAGGAGCACCCGCCATGGCTCACCTTGCTTCAACGTGGAAGCCGCCGCGACCGCAGCCGGAGATCCTGCCGGCCACGGTCGGTCAGGCGGCCGAATACATGGCGTGGTTTGTGAACCGGCGCGCTTATACCCGGCAAACGGACCGGCCGGACGAACACTCGGGCAAGTATTACTTCTACCAGGCGCGGAACCGACGCACGAAAGAGGGGCTCGGTCTCGACCCTTTGGTGATCCAGAAGCACCTGGCGGGGGTACAGACGGTCGGCCTCTACGCCATCAATCCGGAGACGCAAAGCTCGAAATGGGTGGCGATCGATGCCGATTACGAAGGCGCTTACCGCGATCTCCGGACGCTCAAGTGGGAACTGGAACAGGATGGAGTTCACGCCGTCGTCGAGATGTCACGGCGCGGCGCGCACCTCTGGATCCTTTGCGAGCGGCCACTGCCGGCCCGACTTTGCCGTATCTATATATACAGTCTCGCGCTGCGGCTGGACGTTCCGATCAAGGGCACGTTCAGGCAGGTGGACGGCATTGAGGTCTTTCCCCGTCAGGATGAAATCGGCGCCGATGAGTACGGGAATGCCATTCGCGGACCGCTCGGCATTCACCGCGCCAATATGCACCGCTACTGGTTCGAAGATGCGCCCAGCAATCTCGCCGACCAGATTGCTTACCTGCGGTCCGTGAAGCGCCTTACTGCGGCAGAACTCGAAACATTCACGCATGGCGTGTCGATTCCGGAGTCCGTCTGCGGCCGGGTAGCCAAGAATGCTGCGCTGTCCGACGTTTCGCACACCGGATTTCAGATTCTCCAGCACGTGAAGGTTCGGTTCAAACGGAGCGGCAACTACTGGGCGCAGTGTCCGTCCTGCGCACAACAGGGGCGGGATCGTGCGCGGGATAACCTGGCGATTTCGGTGGCCAATACGCAGTTCTATAAATGCTGGGCCGGATGCTCGCGCGAGATGATCCGCGAAGCGCTGGGCCGGCCCATTCCCAAACAGAGCTACCGGTAAACAGGGGGGAGCATGCACGAAAGTCGGCTGACCATGATCGCGCGGCGTGGATTGACGCTGCCCGAAGAGACTCTGGAACAGATCCGGAAGACGGGCATCCGCTGCCGGCCGCAGCTGGACGTGGTTTACCAGCAGCAGGCGAAAGCCTGGAAAATTCGCGGCGAAGAATCGGGAGGCGCGGTCGAGCTTTTGGGCCACTATGTTGGCTTCGTCGGCGTAGACGGCTGCGCTGTCCCCTGGCTGCAACGCGTCCAGAACTTTCTCCCCAACGGCATGCACGCTGTCATCGTGGGCGATGAATTCGTGCGCGTCGAGATGTTCCGCTTCGAGAACACCTATGATCTGCTCATTACCAGACACTGGCTGAAACAAGAGCATGGCACGCGCGCGGAACTGCGGAATGCGATTCTCTTTCTCGGCCGCAACGGATTTCTTGAAACCGAGCTATGGGGCAAGGATGCTGCATTCCGCGGCGGCGCCATACCTCACTTTCTGACCCGAAGCGGAGAACCGGGGCCGCCTGGGCCGCTCTGGACGGACGCAACACTCAAGGTGACTGAGGCCGTGTGCTGTTGCGGATGCCGTCATTCGCATCTGCTGGAGCCAGCAGCGATGCCGCAGCTCGTTGAGGTGTCCGCATGATTGACTGGCATCATCCGAGGATCTATGAGCGGCTGCGCTGTTTCGGCCTCACGCTCTTTACCATCGGCGTGGCCTCGCACAATGTGGCGAACCCGCCCATTGCGGTCGCGGCCATCCTTGTCGCAATCCTTCTGGTCGTGCGGCTGAGGATTGAACTTGAAATCGGTCGGGACGAAGAAAAGACCAGTCTCGAACGCAAACTCCGGCATATCGATCTGATCAATGCGCTGGTCATCGGCCCGGCGGTGCTTGGAGTACTGACTCTGCTGCGCCGGTTCGATGTCGGAATGTTCATCGAAAGCTGACCGGCAGTCCCATCCGGGAGCACGACTGATTCTCCAGAGGAGGAGGACATGCACTTCACGCTCAAAAGCATTGTCGAAATCTTCGCCGAAGAGTGGTACGTGTTCTGCGCATACTTCGCAATCTTCGTACTGCTGGAAGTTCGCAGGCACGGGGAGCAGATCGCTGCACATCGCGTCGTTCGCCATGCGCTCTGGGCAGCATCCTTCGTGATCCTCCTGCATGCCGCGGTTGTGTCGGAGGCCCTCATACGCCGAACAGGAATTGGCTTCAGGGTCTTCGACTATGTGATCGTCATGTCTCTCACCGGGACCTGGATCTACCTGCTCGGCGAAATGTTCGAAGAGGTTCCCAAGTCTGTCGAAGCGAAGCCGGAGGAGCGGCCATGACGTCGGACTGGGCGCCGCTGGAACTGGTGCTCGGGCCGAAGCTGTGCGAGTGCTTCATGTTTATGGGACGATCCGGCGAACTCTACCTGTACAAGCACCTTGATACGCGCCGTTATCTGAATCTCGACGCCAAAGGGAGATGCTTTCGCTACACGGGGAATAAGTACGCGCCAGAGAAATTGCGAAGGGCCATCGCGCACGTTTTCAGTTGAGAGCACGGTGTTTGCGCCGGAACGACGAAGGCGCGGGAAATGGAGAAGCACATCATGAGCAAGACAGTGAACAAAGTCCTGCTGCTGGGCAATGTCGGCAAGGATCCGGAGATCGCATCAACGAACGGTGGAACGCTGGTTGCCAAGCTGTCGTTGGCGACTTCCGAGCGCTTCAAGGACAAACAGGGCGAATGGCAGGAGCGGACTGAGTGGCACAACCTGGTCGCCTACGCCCGGGGCGCCGAGATTCTGCGCGATTACGTGCACAAGGGGTCAAGGCTGTTTGTGGAGGGGCGTCTGACCACGCGTTCCTGGGACGATAAAGAGAGTGGCAGAAAGATCTATCGCACCGAGATTGTGGTTGGGGACATCAGCCTCCTTTCGGATAATGATCGCTCAGGAAAAGCCGCATCGGATCAACGGCCGCCGCGTGATCAGCGGCATGATGAGCCCGGAGGCGACTTTGACGGGCTCGGCATACCCGATCAGGATATTCCATTTTGAAAATCACCTTTCAGCTCAGCCGATGACGGTTCACGAAGGCCAAACCTGTCCGTAATTCGGTCGCTGTTGAGTCAATGAGTGCATTGCCCTGTTGTCGCCAGTTGAGCGTCGAAGTTGCCGAACAAGCTGGTTTTGCAGGAATCACTCATTGGGAACCAGAAGCACATTTACCTTTACTTACTCGAGAGATAGTGGGCAGAGGCTGGTTGCATCGTTCAGCGACATGCCTCGACTATGTCCTACTCTGCCCGCAGCGCCCGCACCGGATTCACGGAAGCCGCCCGCCGCGCCGGAATCAATCCCGCCAAACAAGCCGCCACCACCAGCGTCCCCACCGCCAACGCGAGCGCCGCAGGGCTCACTGTCGCAATCTCATACAGCTGCGACTTCACCAGCCGCACCGCATAGAACGCCACCGGCACTCCGATAGCCAGCCCCAGCACCGTCTGCAAGAGCGCACTGCGCATCACCATCGCCACCACGCCCCTGCGCTCCGCCCCAAGCGCCATCCGTATCCCGATCTCGCTCGTCCGCCGAGCCACGGCGTACGAGGTAACCCCATACAGTCCCACCGTCGCCAGCAGCAGCGCCAGCCCACCAAACAGCGTCATCAGCGTCGCCAGCATCCGCTCATGCGTAAACTGTCCTGCGATCTGCGCATCGAAGGTCTCAAACTTCTGCATCGCCAGGTTCGGATTGATCCCCATTAACGTCCGGCGTGCAATCTGTTCCATATCGCTCATCGGACCTGCCGTCTCAATCACAACCGCCCCCGCGTACCCCGCCTCGGATGGTTGCGTCAGCGGGCCAAAGTACATCGGGTGTGCTCCGTTCCTGCGCAAATCGGTGTAAGACGTTCCGTCCACTACGCCCACAATCTCATAAGGCGCAGCCTGGTTGCCTCCGGCAATAAAGCGCTGCCCAATCGGGTTCTCTCCCTGCTTAAAGATCGCCTTCACGAAATCCTCGTTCACCACTGCTACATGCGGCGAACTCGTCGTGTCCTGCCTGGTGATTCCGCGTCCCATCAGCACTCGTGTCCCCACCGAATCGAAATACTCCGGATTCACAATGATGTTCGTAGCGTCTCTATACACGTCCGGACGCCCCATCACTTGAATGCTGTAGCCGTCGTCGTTGCCTTCCATCGGCGTAAAGGTGCTCACTCCTACCCTGACCACGCCTGGAATGGCGTGAAACCGTTCCGCAAGGGTCCGGTAAAGCGCATTCACCTGGTCGTTCTTATATCCCGCCGCTTGCGCATTGAAATGGACGATGTACCGGTTCCTCGCATCGAGCTTCATGTCCGCATGCTGCAGCCTGCCCAGACTCTGCGCAAACAATCCCGCCGCCACCAGGAGCACCACAGACAACGCCGCCTGCACCACCACCAGCGAGCGTTGCAACAGCGAAGCTCCACCCGCCGTCGTTCTCGCTCCCACACGCAGCGCGTCCGCGGGAGCAGCCTTCGCTCCCATCCACGCAGGAGTCAGACCAAACAACATGCCCGTCAGCATCGAGACTCCCAGCGCAAACCCCAGCACCTCCAGCGATGGGCTCGCGCTGATCGGCACATGCTGCTCGCCCGGAAACGCCAGCATCAGCAGCAACCGAGCCCCGCCATAAGAAACCGCCAGCGCCGCCGCCCCACCAATCCCCGCAAGCAGCAGGCTCTCCGTCAGCAGCTGCCGCACAATCCGCCCGCGCATCGCACCCAGCGCCGCTCTGACGGAAAGCTCGGCTTTCCTCGCCATACCCCGCACCAGTAACAGGTTGGCAATGTTCGCGCAGGCAATCAGCAGGACCAGCCCGCTGATCCACAGCAGCAGCTTCAGATTCGAGGCGTAGTCCCTCTGCATCGACTGGGTACCCGCACCACCTGGAGTCAGCACCAAATGCGTTTTAGCAATATCTGCGGCTGTAAAGGCTGGGTCCGTTGCGTGTATCCGCTTAAGTTGCGTGTTCAGTTTTTCCTGCAGCGGACCCATCGCCGTCCCCGGCTTCACTCGCCCAATAATGTCCAGCCAATTCTGCGTGGGGTCGCGGAAACTCTGTCCCCCCGCTTCATCCGGCATCGTTGCAATCGGCAGGTAGAAGTCCGGCGGCGTACTCGACATGCGATCGCCGTAGAAGCCCTCCGGCGCCACGCCCACCACCGTTACCGCCTTCGTGTTCATCCAGAAGGTGCTGCCAACCACCGAATCATCGCCGTTGTAGGCGTCCTTCCAGGTCGCATAACTCATCACTGCAACCACTGGCGCTCCGACCACATCATCCGTATCGGAAAGCAGCCTCCCCGCCACAGCGTGTAGCCCAAACATACGAAAGTAGTTTCCGGAGACGAACTCCCCGAAGCGCGGCTTCGCCGCCTCCTGGCCTCCGTCGCGCCGCATCACAACGGGCCGATACTCAAAGCCAGCCTGCATCGCCGCAAGTTCCTCAAACTCTGGCGTGTTTTTCTTCATCTGCTCATAGGTATCGGTTGAAAACATGCTGTAGTCTCCGTTGTGCCATGTGTTGGGCCCGGAGTTCTGACAGCAATCGGTCCAATCGCCCACCCGTACCAGTTGCTGCGGGTTCGCCACCGGCAGGTCCTTCATCAGTACCGCATTTACCAGCGTGAAGATCGCCGCGTTCGCCCCAATCCCCAGCGCCAGCGTCAAAATCGCCGTCGCCGTAAACCCCGGTGTCTTCCACAGTTGCCGTAGCGCAAATCGCACATCTTGCACCAGACTCTCCAGCCAACCCCATCCCCAGCGTTCGCGAGTCACGTCCGCAACCAGAGGCACATTTCCAAACTCACGCATCGCATCCCTCCTCGCATCTTCCGGTGTCGCGCCCGCAGCCACGCGGTCCGCTGTCGCCATCCGCAAATGGCCTTCAATCTCGTCTCTCAAATCTTTCTTGCGTCCGTCGAACAGGCTCACCGGGCACTCTCCTTCGCGCTCATAATCGCTTCAATCGTTGCGACCATCTTTTCCCAGCGCTCATAATCGTTGGCTAGCTGCTTTTTTCCCAGCGGGGTGATCCGATAGAATTTCGCGCGCTGGTTCGCATCGCTTCTTTTCCACTCAGCCGAGACCCAGCATGCGCGTTCGAGTCGATGCAGAGCCGGGTACAGCGATCCTGTCTCCACCTGCAGCACCTCATTCGAGGTCGCACGAATTGCCTGGCTGATGCCATACCCGTGCTGCTCGCCCCACTGCAGCGTCTTCAAGACAAGCATGTCCAGCGTACCCTGCACTAACTCAATCCGGTTCTGATATCCGCTTTTCGCCATAGGATGTAGACGCTCTACAGCAATGATGTAGACAATCTACATCAACACTTGAAAACTCGGCAAGTCAATTCATCACAATGTCAGGGCGGATTGCCGAAAAACGGCTTTTAAACAACTTGATCCAGGATCACAGTCAATGGAGCCTCGGTTGGCGGCAAATTGCCGAGAAGCTCACGGAGACCCCCGGGGGGAATGCGATTTTCACCAGAGCGTCCTATCGCGAACCGTGGACCGCTGAAGCTCGCGTGAATTGACCGCAATCCCGCCGGAGAGGTTGCCGAAAGCTGATTTGGGCGTTTCTGTCCTTCCTGCCTGATTCATCCCCAATCAAGAGGTTGTGCCATGGAGAACTCATTGAATCCTGCAGACGCACTCGTGCGTCTCGAAGAGCCTTTTGCCTCGAAAGACGTGAAGTGGCTGGTTGCCGCCACTTCGAGAGATGGCCGTAAGGGGCGCGTGACGCCCTATGCCGATCCGCGGGCTTACACGGACCGCCTGAACCAGATCTTCACCGCGAGTGGATGGACGAGGGAATACACCGTCCACACGCTTTCTCCTATCACGCGGATGAAGAAGGACAAGCCGATTCAGACCGGCAAAGTGCTGGTGACCTGTGTCGTCTCGATCCCACGGGTTGGCACCCACAGCGGGAGCGGCGAAGAGTGGGCCGATGACGAGAACGCGATGACCTCGGCAGAAGCTCAGGCCTTTAAACGGGCCTGTAGTTGTTTCGGTCTCGGCCGCTACTTCTACAACTTCGCTGAGATGTGGGTGGATCTCGATGAATACAGGCACCCGCGCGAAATCCCGACGCTTCCGTCCTGGGCACTGCCTGAATGCGAGCGGCGAGCACCCGCCCAGAACGGAATGGCCCGGAAGGAGAACGGAAACGGGGCGGCAGCCGTACAAAAAGGTCCGCTGAACGCAAGCGTCACCTGCAAGATCGAGGCGTGCCGCCGCGATCTCGGGCAGATCCTCTACAACAACATTCTGGGCTCCGTGGCGAAGGTGCGATCCGCGCGGGATATTCCCAATCAGCACGTTCAGCAGGAGGTGCTGAAGTGGATGGAGAGCGGCGTCCGCGGCATGGCCCAAGTGCGCCGCGTCGCTGCCGAGATCGCCGAGACCGAGTTCTACGGGATCCTTGACGGTCTGGCTGTCCGGCGACTGGACGAAATCCGGAACTTCGGCACCCTTGCAAAGCTCGTCGAAAAGATGAATGAGGCGCAAGCGAAGACGCCGGCGGCACAGCAGCTTTCTCGGGTTAGCGAAGCGAGGGTGAAACAACACTCGCCGTGAGAGGGGCTTGAGACAAACGTGCAGCAATCCCACAGGAAGCAAGTCGAGCGACGAGCCGTCGAAATTTGATCCACCTCGAAGCGAGAAACCCGAACAAGCATCGTCCAGTTGAGGGGGATAGGATTCGTGCAGGCCCAATCAGCTTCGACAAATCTTAATCTCGAACTCGTAGGCATATCTCAAACGAAGAACAGAGGTTGCAGACGGTTAGGGGGACAACGCTTTGAAAACGGAGGTAAGATCGGGATATGACGACGCTCGTCCGAATCGACACCGAAACACTGCCCCGTGTTCTGGTCCTCAATCCGCCCATTTCGGACGCGGAATTCGAAGCGCTCTGCAGGGAGAACAGCAATATCCGAATGGAACGCACCAAGGAGGGAGCGGTTCGCATGAATCCGCCCACAGGTGGATGGACGAGTAACGGGAACCAGGAGATTGCACGACAGCTCGGCAACTGGTGGGCCGCCCACGAACGCGGACGAGTCTTCGATTCCAGCGGAGGGTTTCGGCTGCCGGACGGATCGACGCTGAGCCCGGACGCCTCGTATCTGTCCGAAGAGCGCCTGCGTGGTCTTCCCAAAGGCGCGCTGCGAGGGTTTCCTCAGATCTGCCCGGACTTTGTAATCGAATTGCGTTCGGAGTCGGATTCACTTGAGGACCTTAAAGAGAAGATGAACGACTGGATCGCCAATGGTGCCCGCCTGGGATGGCTGATCGATCCGGGCACGCGTCAAGTTCTCGTCTATCATCAGAGCTGCGGCGTGGAGGCTGTATCCGGCGGTCAGATCGCGGGAGATGGACCGGTAGCTGGCTTTGTTCTGGATCTCGCGCGCGTGTGGAAGTGCTACGAAGAATGAACTCTGCGTTCCCTGTTGACACTTTTTCCGGTGGGCGCTCTGTATAACGCCCAAGCCCCTCGAGCACGTTCCTTCGGTCATTCCCGACCAGACCACACTGCCATCGGAGATCCGTCGGCATCGCGAAAGATCTCTCCCTGAAAAAGGGCACTCATCTGATCGCGAAGCGGGTGGACAATCCTGCTGCGCCCTAATCCGCGACTCGTCATTCTCCGAGAAAGACCGCCGACCCCAGAGATCCGAGCGGGGAAATCGCTACCCACAGAAGGAACTCATACCGCGGGGCGTCGGCGGAGCAAGTCCAGGAGGCTGCAAATGGCCCGCAGCGCAGCCCGTCTCAAGATGGGCTACTATCCACTGCCTCCGACAGAGGCGCAGAACATCCGTTCCCTGCTCAGTTTTTCGGGGCCGTGCTCGGTGATCGATCCCTGCGCGGGAAGGGGAACTGCACTCAACCTGATCACGGCTGGTGCGCCAGTGCTTCGCTTTGGGGTCGAACTCGACACCGGGCGCGCGGAAGAAGCCGCAAAGACCGGGATCCGGATGATTCAGGGCAATGTCTTCGACGCCCACGCGAAGGTCGAAAGCTTTTCCATGCTCTATCTGAACCCGCCCTACGATTCGGAAATCAATCTGACCGGCAACCGGCGCCTGGAGCGGTTGTTCCTCGAGCACACGCATCACTGGCTGGTCCAGAACGGCGTTCTGGTCTTCGTCATCCCCTTCGAGCAGCTCAGCGATTGTGCCGGCATTCTGAGCGCGAATTTCACCAGGATTAGCGCCTATCGTATGGCAGATGGTGAATCGGTCCGCTTCCAGCAGATTGTGGTGTTCGGTGTGCGCCGGAATATCCGGGGTGCGGCGCACGAGGAAACCCAGCGGCGGATGCGGTTACTCGCCCAATACGGCGGATACGAGAGGCTGCCTGAGCTTGCTTCAGGGATCGTCGAGCCGTATGTCGTCCCCGTCGCTGGCGAGGCAGCGTTAACCTACCGCGGATTGCCGTACAACGTGATTGAAGACCTGTTGCCTCATTCCGCCGCGTGGAAACAGGCTGCGCAGGTTTTGCTCCCCAGCGAGGACATGGCGATTGGCCGTCCCATCACGCCGCTACACGGAGGCCATGTAGGCCTGCTCTGCACCGCAGGGTTGCTGAATGGTGTCTTCGGGCAGGGCGATGACAGGCACATCGCCCGCTGGCGATCGGTCAAGCACGTCACCGAGTTCCACGAGGAAGAGGGCGATACAAAGATCATCCGCCGGCGCGAGAAGTGGTCGAACGAACTCCGGCTGCTTTTTGTCACTGGAAAAGCCGTGAAGCTGACCGAGAGTGCTCCGAAGGAAGGAGAAACCGATGGAGAATGCCCACCTGAGGATGGGGCTGCTTGAATATGAACGGTACACGGAGAAGATCGCAACGCGCATCCGGGTGCGGGTGAGCCATTACATCGGCGATGGCGACGAGGCGCATCTCCTCAGCGTGTTTGGCAACGATTCGGACATTGGCTCGATCACAGCCGCAGTCTACGAGCAGGCGCGATTTCGGCTCACGTTTCCAGATGGGGAGATGCAAGAGATCTGTCTGGGTGAAGGGGCCATCTGCAGTCGCGGAAGTGTCAGTATTCCCGGCCGGAAACAGTCAGTCCGGCACATGATCGCGCTCTCGGAAGAACTACGCGGGATGAAGTCGTTGTCGCGAACCTTTGTGCTGCGGCCGGAGCCAACTGAAGTGTGGACGGCGCTCGTCCATCGGTTTGGGTTGCCGGGATTGCCGGAGTGGGCTGAGCCGATGGCGAGAATTTTGGAGAAAGAGAACCGTATCGTACTGGTGGACAGCATCGGGTGCTCGGCCGCCGTGATCTCTGCGACATGCGAAGAATTGCTGGACTGGATGGGCGCTGGAGTTGGCCGAGGGGAGCTCTTGTTTCCAGAGGCTAATGGTCCCATTCGCTGGTTCAACGGGACGCTTGTGGAGGCTTTGCAACCTGAGTCGGAGTTGATGCAGAGGGCAGCGTGAGCGGGACAACACCTTAGGCTCCGATGAGCGACTCGCCATAAAGTCGACGGTTGACGGCCCAACGGTCTAAATTGCTGAACACTCGCCAACTTCAGAATAGTCATCCGCCTCAGTTAGCGCATTGAGGACTGTTTTTCAATGCACCTTGGCAGCGATTACTATTCGGTTCGCAGCGCCTGCATAGGGTCCAGCCGGGATGCGCGCCACGCCGGCGAGAGGCACGCCGCAACCGCCACCGCCAGCAGTACGACGCTGACCAACGCAAATACAGCCGGATCGAGCGGCCGGGTCGCATACAGCATCGAGCGCACCAGTTGCACCGCACCTACGCTCCCCGCAAGTCCAAGCACCAATCCCATGAGCGCAGGTTTCAGCCCATCCAGAAGCACCTGCTCCAACACCCGCTCGCGCTGCGCGCCCAGCGCCATCCGAATGCCGATCTCTTGCGTCCTTTGCGCTGTAATGAATGAAAGAACTCCAAACAACCCGACAGTAGCAAACAGCAGCGACAAGCCCGCAAACATCAGCAGCAGTTCCGCATCGAATGTTGTGTCCAGAATGCTCCTGCCAATCACCTGGTCCATCGTCAAGATGTCCATTACGGCGAGCTGCGGATCAAGCTGCTGCACAATCTTCTGGATTGGCAGCGCTAGAGTTGTCACGTCGCCAGCAGAGCGGACCACAAGTGCTGCGCTGCCAAAGTCGCCGCTTTCAATCGAGAAATACACCATCGGCTCAACTGGCCTGGAGGCGAGATAGCGCGTGTCACCGACCACTCCCACGATCTGGAATCGACGGCCATCCGTGATCAGGTGTTTGCCGATCGGGTCCTCTGTGCCGAAGAAATGCTGGGCCAACGAAGCGCTGATAACGGCCTCATCCGCATTTGCCAACCTCTTGCTCGCGTCGAACGAATGTCCACGGAGCAGTGGTATTCCCATCGCGTGGAAATATCCGGGATCTGCCCAGCGCGCAATTGCGAGCTGCTGCTGTCCCATTGGCAACGGCGGATTTTCGGCAATGGTAAAACCCCAATCGCCGTTGCGGCCCTGCCCGGGCACGGTCCGCACCAGCCCCGCCGCGCTCACCCCGGGAAGCATACGCACCCGTTCCAGGAGAGTGTCAAAGAAATTCATCCGCTGCAACGGTTCGCTGTATTTGTCGTCCGGCAGACTCAGTTGCATCGTGAGCACATTTTTCGTTAAGCATCCCATGTCGGACGACCGCAACTCCGCGTAACTTTTCAGCAGTAGCCCCGCGCCCACCAGAAGCACCACGGTCACGCCAATTTCAATCGCGACCAGCCATTTGCGTAGCCGTGCCCGGCCAACCCCTTCGCTTTGCGAGCGCGAAGAAACTGCGAGGGACTGTCCGATCTGCCCGCCTCGGAACGACAGGATGGACGCGAAGCCCGCGCAGAGCGCACACAGTAGTGTCAGGCACACAGTGAATGCCACGGACGCGCCGTCCAGGTGAATCGTCTCCACGCGGCTCAAGTCCTGGCGTGCGTGCACAAACCATCGAATCGCCGCATACGCAACCACGAGCCCAGCCGCGCCGCTTATCGCCGAGAGAACAAGGCTTTCCGCTATATGCTCACGAAGCAGCCGCCAGCGTCCGGCTCCCAGCGCAGAGCGAATCGCCAACTCCTTGCGCCGCGCAGCTTCGCGAGAAACCATCAGGCCCGCAGTGTTCAGGCAGGCAATGAATAGCAGACAGGTCGTGGCAGCGAGCAGAAGATAGAGCGGAGTTTTGAAGTCGCCGACCAAATCTTCCAGGAGCGGCTTGCTTGCGGCTGCGGTACTGATATATGGATCATCGAGGTGCTGGTCGTGCAGGCGGCGAACGATCACAGACAGCTCACCCGTCGCCTGCGCCTCGCGCACGCCGGGTTTCAGCCTCCCAATGACCTCCCAGTCATGAGAATCGATGGCGTTCATCTCGCTCGCGGGAATAAGGTGGTAAATCGGTGTCCAAAGCTGAACGCTTTGCACCGGATAGGTAAACCACTCAGGCAACACGCCGATCACTGTATACGGCTTGGCGTCCAGCTTGATCGTTCGTCCCAAAATCGCTGGATTGCCGCCGAACCGCCGCTTCCAAAGGCCCCACGTCAGCATCACGGTCGCATTTGCTTGTGACCGGTCATCGCTAGCGGTGAAGCTCCGGCCCAGCGCAGGCTCAACCCCGAGCAGTGGGAAAAGGTTCCAAGTGCAAACGCCGAAATTCACCTTCTCAGGCAATTGCCCGCCACCTTCTGACAAGCTGAACGCTAGGTCGTTATCGAACAGGGCAAGACCCGCGAAGCTGTGGCTCTCCTTCTCCCACGCAGCAAAGACGCCTCCTGCCACCTCGTTAAACGGAAATCGGTCCGAGCTGTGCTCGTAGAGCTTGATGAGTCCTGACGGCTCGGCAAACGGAAGTGGGTTCAATAGGACTGCGCGAACAATCGTGAAAAGCGCCACATTTGCGCCAATACCCAAGACCATCACCAGCATAGCCAGCAGACTGAATCCCGGCGACCGCCGCAAGGTCCGCACCGCATATCGAAAATCGCGCCACGCGCTCTCGATCAATACGATAGTGTTCTGCTGCCAAAGCCGCTCTCGTACACACTGCTGGTTGCCGAGCTTGATCCGCGCCTGCCGCCGCGCTTCGTCCGGCATCATACCGCGGGCAAGGTTCTCGGCTGTCTCCTCTTCCAAATACGACTCGATCTCGCTCTGCACCTCGGCGTCCGCGCGACGCCTGTGAATGAATCTGAGCCAGCCCATACCGCCTCCTTAACCCAACGCCTCTTCGCCCATTACCAGTCCGATTGCCCGCGTCATCTGGCGCCAGCGGCTCGTCTCTCGCGCAAGCTGTTTCTTCCCGGCAGCTGTCAGCCGGTAGAACTTCGCTTTGCGGTTGTTCTCGCTCGAACCCCAAAAAGAGGAAACCCACCCACGATCCTCCAGCCGGTGAAGCGCCGGATAAAGAGACCCCTGTTCGACCTCCAGCACGTCTTCAGACGTGCGCTCGATGATCTTGGCGATGGTGTGCCCATGCGCATCCCCACTCACCAGCGTGCGCAGAATCATCATGTCCAGAGTACCCTTCAGCATCTCACTGTCGGTCTGACCCCGCTTCACCATCCTCGCCTCCACTCGAAGTCCTATGTGAACGCGATCATACACCACTCGATGTTCTATGGGAAGTGTTCTGCAGGACTGATTGAGCGTTTTTGAGTCGACGTCGGGCCCCATCTACTTAAATTCCTTCTCCCAGTGTCAGCACAGATGACTCAATGATGCCGGCCTAGGTCTGCGCAAGCGGCAATTCCGATCGGCAATCTCAAGACAGATTCAATCCAGGAGGTGGGCTGTGGAGGCAACGGACATCTACGGCTACTTAAGGGCGCAGGCCGGGGAACTCGGAGCGCGAATCCTCGAATCGTTCCCGCCGCTTCAGAGTACGACGGATGATGTTCCCGAAGAGCTTTCGACATTGCTGCGTACACCTCTGCCGGCCCAGGCGATCGCGATTGGCGGACTTGCGAAGCATCTCAAATCTGCGCGCGCGGCTCGCATCGTGGCTGAATGCGGGGCGGGTAAAACATTTATGGCCCTTGGCCTGGCGCATGTCCTCAAAGCGCGCACGATTCTGGTGATGTGCCCTTCGCATCTCGGCAAGAAGTGGGCGCGGGAGGCGATCCAGACCATTCCGCTTGTCCGCACCTTTCTCATCGAGGATATGCGCAATGGGGGCGATCCCCGCCAGCCGCACGGAATTTGCGAGGTACGACTGCATAAAGGAAGGGCCGTTTACGAAGGGCTGCAACTCTCTCTTAGTGAACTGCGACGCCTGGGGCAGGCGGGCTGGATACAGCGCGTTCCGCAGTACTCCGTTTTCATCATTCCGAAGGACAAGGGCAAGCTCTCGTACTTCTGGCGCCACGCTTTTCTTACCGCGAAATGCGGGCCGGAGCTGGGCGGAGTGATCAATCCCGATACAGGGGTATCCATCGAGAATCCGGAGGGGGGACGGCGTACAAGGCTCGACTTCGACAACCTAAAGATTAGCGAACAGGTCGATCGCGCACAGTGTGGGACGACCGTGTTCTCGCCATTGTGGCAGGCGGACGGCAAGAAGATTCAACGTATGGCGCCGGTCGAGTTCATTGGACGCTACATGAAAGGCTGGTTCGATCTCGCCATCGCCGATGAACTTCACCAGCTGGCCGGCGACACCGCGCAAGGCAATGCTCTTGGAGTTTTAGCGCGCGCCGGGCGGCGGCTCGTCGCACTCACCGGAACGCTGATGGGCGGCTATGCCGACGATCTCTTCAACGTCTTCCATCGAATGGAACCGCAGATGATGGCATCCGATGGCTTCGCTTATGGAGGGGAAGGGCGGCGGCGCTTTCAGGAGCAGTACGGAGTTCTTGAGACCATCGAGAAGATCCGCGAAGAGGACAATGCCTGCACACGCGCTCCGAAGAAGAGCGTACAGGTAGTGAGAAAGCCGGGCGCTTCGCCGTTGTTGTTTGGCAAGTTCCTCATGTCGACGACGGCCTTTCTGGCGCTCGAAGACATCGCTGACAACCTGCCGTCCTACACCGAGAGCGTGCTCTCGTGCGACATGAGCAAAGAGCTAGCGGAGGCCTACGAGGAGCTCGAAAAGGCGCTGCGCAATGCCATGGCAGAACACCGCGGAAACAAGAGCCTGATGAGCGTGCTTCTGAATACGCTCCTGCTCTATCCCGATCATCCCTACGATTTCGAGGAAATCTGGGCGCGGGCGCTCGATCCGGCGACCAAGGAATACTACAAATTTCTGGTCGCACGGCCGCGGGAACTGAGCCGGGAGGATCTCTATCCGAAGGAATCCTCGCTGATCGAGGACGTTCGCAATGAACTCAGGCAGGGCCGCCGTTGTCAGGTGTATGCAACGTACACAGGGGAGAAGGACGTCAACGCGCGCCTCGAACATGTGTTGTCAGCCGCGGGGTTACGTGTTGCCGTCCTGCGCGCGTCCGTACCAACACAGAAGCGGGAGGAGTGGTACGACCGGCAGCTCGAGTCCGGGGTCGAGGTAGTCGTCTGCCATCCGAAACTGGTGGAGACGGGCCTCGATCTGCTGGCGTTTCCGACGCTTTACTTCTACCAGACCGGCTACTCGCTCCATACGCTGCGGCAGGCCAGCCGGCGATCGTGGCGGATCGGGCAGAGGTATCCAGTCCGGGTGAAGTTCCTTACCTACAAGGGAACCATGCAGGAGGTCTGCCTGCGTCTGATGGGCCGAAAGATGCTCGTGGCGCTCATGATGGAGGGAAAGTTCTCGGGCGAGGGCCTCCAGTCGCTCGATGCTGACGAGGATCTGATGTCCGCAATGGCGCGGGAACTGGTCGAGAAGGCTGGGGTCGGCGAAAGTGCCGACCAGGTCTGGCGCCAGCTTGATCGGGAGCGGTCGAAGCAGATGGGACCGGCTCCACAGCAAATCGGAAAGGACGCAGAGGACGGCACGCCGATTCTCATTGATGCGCCGGAACTCGGCGGCGAGCATGGTATCCAGTTGGTCCCGCCGGCGAGAGAGAAGAAAAGACCGGATGCGCCTCCGTGGCCGGCGACGACGACGGGCGATCAGCCGATCCAGCTCAGCCTGTTCGGCTGAGGCAACAATCAACAAATGTGAGAGGTGAAACCATGTGCCAAGAGCGCGCAAAGATTCGTTGTGTGCAGTGCGAGCTGGTGCAGTGGGCGGACAATGCTCGTTGCCGCCGCTGCGGGCAAGCTCTCCCCGCGCCCGTCGTGAATGTCATAGAGCGGGTGGTGGAGAGAGTCGTATTTCAGCAGGACTCCGAATGCCTGCTGAACCTCAGGGAAGCATCGAAACTCATCTCCGCCGCCGCGGCGAGACTGGAAGAATCCACCGCCCGGCAAAGGCTGCCGGTCCGCCTGAATTCGCTCTCGGCGATAGAGAATTTCCCAACTCTCGACGAGATGGAGCGAGCCATGATCCTGGCGGCGTACCGGAAGTCGAATCGGAAGCCGGTCGAAGCAGCGCGCCTGCTGGGCATCGGCAAAACGACTTTCTACCGCAAGCTGAGGGAGATGCGTCAGATAGCGGCGTGACCACCCAAGGAACGATTGAACGCGTTTGACCGAAATTCGATCTGGGGGTACAACCCTCTTCGCTGGAAGCACGGCCGCCCGTTCAGCGACAGCCTTAATTCCTGGCAGGAGGATAGTTATGGATGCCTTAAGAGCGACTTCTCACGATTCGGTCGAAGAGGATCCGCGGGCGGAACAGCCAAGCGTCAGGGCAGCAACTGAAGCATCGAAAATGGCACCTCTGGAGCCATTGGGCCCTCCTGCTGCCAACCGCCATCGTCTTCCCGATGAGCGCCCGGCAATCACTCACCACTTCGCGGTTGGAGGGCATGAAGGCTATCTGACCGTTGGTCTTTACCCCAACGGTCAGCCCGGTGAGATCTTCATCCGGATGGCCAAGGAAGGATCGACCATTGCCGGCCTGATGGAGTGCTTCGGAACCGTCGTATCCGTCAGCCTTCAGCACGGGGTGCCCCTGCGGGTGCTTTGCGACAAACTGTCGCACACTCGCTTTGAACCTTCAGGCTGGACGGGGAGCGCGGAACTGGGCTACGCGAAG
>DATEMI010000283.1:0-4244 GCA_035275665.1 Terriglobales bacterium
AGTCCGAACTGAGCGGCTAGCGAACTCCAGAGTGTAGCGTCCGTCAGGAAGCTCTGGCGGCTCTCCAACGATCCGGCACCGCGTGAACAGTCGCCCCGACATGGACTCTTCCTGCCAAGTCTCCAATGTGCAATCTACGACGTTGTCCATCCCGCGAAGTACGGCGGGAACACGCAGAACCGGCCAATCTTGCACAGCAATACTCCTCCAACGGTTGTGCAGTGGGCCCTACGGGGTCTGATGCCCGGGTACCGGGTAACCGTGCAGAGTTGGCCAGAAATGGACAGACCGGGAACGCTGAAGGATACAACTGTTCGCGTTGTACGTCATCCAACGCCACTGGGAATAACGAACAACAAGAGCGTGCTCTCGGGTCGTTTGGCGCACTCATCGCAAACGGCCCATTTTTTGTCAATTTTCAGCCTAATGGAGTCACTGTGACCGGTTGTGCGGAGGTTAGCTCGTCCGAGCTGAAGGCATCCTGAGCCGCTACTACTACCCCCAATTTCTGGAAACTGCCCGCAGGCGATTCCCTGCGTTGGGCCATCCGCTATACCGCTAAAGAAGGTTTGAAATGTCCGAGTTGCCGACAACTCCATCTCGGGTGCGCTCAAGCTTTGCGGGAACAGCAACGCTTCCCACCGAGGTCTCGGCTGTCAGCGTTGCAGGTCCCCGCTTTGGTTTGGAATTGATGGGTGGATCTACAGGCTGGTGGCCACGTCTCCCAGCACCCCGCTGACCTTTGTTCCAACACTCGTCAGCGCGGTAATGGGAACAAGCGCAATCAGGGCCGCATCGCCGGCGAACTTGAACCATGCCGGCGTCTGACCGCCATCCCCGGAATTGGTCCCATCATTGCGACCGCCACGATCGCTGCCATCGGCAACGGAGCGGCTTTCAGGAAGGGCCGCGACTTTGCTGCCTGGCTCGGTGTGCTACCCGGCGAACACTCCACCGGAGGTAAGCAAAAGCTGACCGGGACCAGCACATGTCAAGGAAGGGTTCGGTGATCAGTTCCTCCGCCGGGAAACGAAAGGGAATGTAGGGATGTGATATCCATCACACTGCGGTCTGGCTCCAACGAGCGATCATCTCTCAGATCGCGATCGTCGTCCCCGGATATTCGCGGACATTATGTGCCGTTTATGGCCCGCCAAGCTGAGTGGTGACGGGCCGATCTTTGGAGCGTGTGTGGCAGCCTCACCGGAAGATAGTGCTGAGAATTTGAGAAGAGATGCGTTCCGGCTGGCGGATTCTCTGGATGGAATGGAGACACGCGACTGGGTTGAGAGGGTCGGCAGCGCACTCGAATTGGGCGAACTGAAGTACGCAGAGCTGTTGCATCGACGCCAATTGCTCTCGTTGAACGCCGTCGATGGAACCAGTATCGAATCGATTATGGACACGATCAGAGCACGACTGAAATTTTTGGAGTTACTCCACCGCCGCAACACGAAACACTGAAGGCATAGAGCCGCTGCCGAAACTGGCTTGATGGAGAAGCTGACACAAAGCGTCGCGCCGGATCAGGCACCGAGGCGGCGCAATCGCAGCAGCCGGAGGCGCAGAGGCTCTCTGCTGCGCAACAGCGGGTAGCGCAGCGGATTGCCGATCTGCAGAACCAGGCGGCCACACTCGAACCGCAGATCTCCCGGGCCCATCCGAAAGCTCGCGCGGCGCTCGAAGAGCAGCGAGAAGACGTGCAGGGCCAGCTGGAACTGCTGGCGGCCGAACAGGAGGCTCTTGCAAAAGTTGCCGGCATTTCGGTTTCGCAGACTAACAGCGGCCTGGAAGGCGAGATCGACAAGCTGCAGCACTCTGTGCCGGAGGTGGTGGACCGTAAGGTACGGCTCTGCGGGCAGGGCAATTCAGGTCGGAGCGGAACTTCTGCTGTGAATGAAGCAGCACCAAACCGAACGCGTAGCGCGTTCAGCTAAATAGCTACAGAAGATTTCGAAGATGGCGGGATGCGCTTTTCTCTAGCTGGCAAACGCCTTCCTTTGGAGCTCGGTAATGCAGAGACCCGACCCGTCTGACTCCGGAGAGACGGTAGCGGTCTTCGCATGGCCTTCCAGCTTGCGCCGGATCTTACCCACTGTGGCGCCCCCCGGCCCAATGCGTTTGCCGAAAACCTGAATAGCGTCCGCCTTGTCGGACAGATGCCCATAATGCGTGTCAAAGAACTCTTTGGTCATGGGATGGTACCTCCCCAAAGGGCCCATGAAGAATAGCGCGACTGTGCGAGTCACTCAAGCAGTGAAATGCGAGTCGGCGTACACTCGCCGCATGGGCTTGCAGGATCTGGTCCGCTTCTTCGCTCGCCGTCGCGCCCAGAGGCCCAACTGCGTCAGCCTGTCTCAAATGGCAGAGCGGCACGGCTGGAAGAGGGACGAAGTGTTGGCATTCGTGCGCTGCCAGAAGCAACCGTCGAAGACAATGCTCTGGGAATTGGCGAATGAGCTGGATATTCCTGCCGAGGAATTGCAGAAGATTCTGGAGCGGTGAATAGGAATTTCCCGAAGCAGCCCCAATTATGGGCAAGGAGAGCATACTGGTCGCTGGAGCGTGGTGATGACATTTCAGGATTTCATGTTGCGGCAGCAGAAGGGTACTGTAGGCGCGGAACTTAATCGCTGTGAGCGGTTACTGGAGCAGATCACTGCACCTGTCGGTGGAGTCCGAATACATCGGAAGCCGCTCTGGTATGACCTGCTCTACCGATGGGAATTTCGCGATTCGGCCCAAAAAGCATGGATAGGAACCATCACGCTTCATCCCTCAGATATCGCCCAAATCTCACGAATGTCTGACAGCGAACTCCTAAACATGCTTGAGGCGAAGCTCCGGGCGCCACAGTTACCAGATCGTGACGCACCGCCCCAGGGCCCTTCCTAGCCTGTCGCCCATAGGGAGCCGGTGCATCCGAAAAAAGATTCAGTTTGAAATGGGAGCCGTGACTGGGTAGCAAAACCCACAGATGGTGCCCAGCATCCCTCCCCTATGCCTCCGGATCGTTCTCTTCTCCCGGCGCTGCGCCGCACTTTGTGCAGCGTGTCAGAGATCGAGAAGCTGCCCCCCAGCGACGCGACGCTTATTGAGCTAAAGCGGATAACTCCAGATGATTGTCGAACTGGAGATGCACGACAAGAAGAGTCAAAATCCACTGCGGCCTGAACGTCATTTCATGCCCCGCTCTGGTAATCCTCAAGTTGCGTTGGGTAGTCTACAGACATGTCGCGTCTCGCTTGCGCTCACGGCGTATCGAACGGTTCGCGGCTGCTGCAGGCGGGGGTAGACGCGCCCACGGCGCGGCCCCTGCCCAGAATGTGTAGATTCTTCGAACCGACCCACTATTCGAAGCCGCCGCTGCTTGTCTTTTGTCGGTGAGTTTGCGGCTCGACCCTCTGTGTGGGACGGGGCTCCTGGGAACACGTATGGGTCTCCCGCCAGTTCTCAAGCGAATCATCCATCGCGGATACGACTCTCGATTCACCGCAAATCAGACACTCGGAGCGGATTTTCATATGCACTCCGTCGTTTACAAGCGACAACGCAAACTGTGAAGCATCAGGCATCTGACACGTTTGGAATGTGCAGCCTGGGAGTTCCCGATTATGGCACGAGACAGTGAGAACGAGCTCTCTAATTTTGACGGCGTGAAAGAGGAAATGGCTCTGGGCTGGAGCAAACGAGGTCGAACCGGAATTTCTTTTTCGATTACCTACCGACCGGCCAATCAACACCAATGGCAGGTATTTGGATTCCCTTCGACTCATTGTCAGCAAAATTGCATGGGCGGCACTGGCTGCGGCACTCCGGGAGGGACTGATCCAGAAAGGAATGCGTGATTGGCCGGTTTGATATTCGGCGTATACTGGGTAGGTATTCTGGATTTCCTTCCTCGCCTCCAGCCACCGCGCACAGCTCAGACGAGCAACTTTCAGGCACAACCGGTCGACTGGACTTTCATGAGTCTCATCAGCAAATCCGATGTGAAGAACCATCTGAGTACGCCATCAGGCAGTACGTCGATATCCCGCTCTGCGCTGATGCCCGATGCAGCGCCCAACCCGGCAAGCAAAGGAACTGGGGCCGGGACCGATGAAAGGGATATCAGCATAGGTCGCGGCCTTCCCATCGCCCCTGAGGCAGTGCCAAATGTCGAAATTGGAGACTCTGTTGATATTCGTGCGAACGCGGGAAACTCCGGAAGGTCATCGTGATAACGTCGCCGGCGATTTTTT
>DATEMI010000284.1:0-3517 GCA_035275665.1 Terriglobales bacterium
TCATCCGCGCGCAAGCCGCGAATCAGTTGATCACCAAATATGCGCTTATCGCTGAAGCTCGACGAATCGGCTTGCATGCTTCCGATGACGAAGTCCGCAACTTCCTCCACGAAGGGCAGTTCGGACAAGTGCTGTTCCCAAATGGGAACTTTGTCGGCGAGCAGAACTATGAGAACTTCGTCAGCGAGCAGTTCCACCTCAGCGTCGCCGATTTCGAGAACCTGGTAAAGGAACAGCTTCTGATTCAGAAGCTGATCGGAATGATCGAAGGTCCGGTCACTGTTCCTGAATCACAAGTGAAAGACGAGTACGTAAAGCAGAACCGCAAGGTGAAGTTCGCCTATGCAGTGCTCACCCACGATCAGGTTGCGAAGCAAGTAAAGGTTACCGACACGGAGCTGAAGGCCTACTACGACAAGCACAAGCAGGAATACGTAAATTCCATTCCGGAAAAGCGGAAGGCGCGCTACATCGCGGTTAACGCTTCGACCATTCCTGGCGTGACGGTCACTGACGATGACATCAAGCAGTACTACAACCAGCACACCGATCAATACAAAGTGCCGGAGCGCGTCCACGTGCGGCACATTCTGGTGAAGACTTCTTCTCCCGGGCCAGACGGCAAAGTCGATCAAAAAGCACTGGATGCAGCGCGAACGAAGGCTGAAGGTTTGCTGAATCAAATCAAGAATGGCGCCAGCTTCGAAGAGCTCGCAAAGAAGAACTCCGACGACCCCGGAAGTGCAGCCAAAGGCGGCGAACTGCCTCCATTCCAGAAGGGCGCGATGGTGCCTGAGTTCGAGCAGGCGGCATTCGCCCTGCAGAACAAAGGACAGCTCAGCGGACTGGTGAAAAGTACCTACGGCTTCCATATCATCCAGTTGATCGACAAACAGCCGTCGCATACCAAATCGCTGGAAGAAGTCAAAGCCGACATCGTTCCCATTCTGAAACAGCAGAAAGAATCGAAAGCCGCAGACGAGCTGGCACGAACGCTGGAATCCCAGGCGAAGACCGAAGGCTTGGACAAGGCAGCAGCAGCGCATAACCTGAAGGTCCAGACCTCAGACTGGTTCAGCAACACCGATTCGCTGCCCGGATTTGGACAGGCTCCGGACTTCATGCAGGTGGCGTTCTCAACCAAGCCCAAATCGGGACCGGCGCTCGCGCACACGCCGAACGGCTACGCAATCGTGGATGTTCTCGACGATCAGCCGGCAAAGACGCCAACATTTGAAGAAGCGAAGCAGAAGGTCGAGACCGCGTTCCGCAACGAACAGGCACAAGCCCTGCTCACAGGCAAAACCCAGGAACTTTCCGAACGTGCCAAAGCGCTGCACGATTTGAAGAAGGCCGCCGGGGAAGAAGGTGCGCAGTACAAGACCAGCGACTTCGTTACCCAGCAAGGACAGGTTCCCGATCTCGGCTCGATGAGTGGACCAGCCTCCGTTGCATTCAGCCTGCAGAAGGATCAGATCAGCGGCCCAATCATGGCCGAGAATAACGGCGCCGTGCTGCAGATCGTTGATCAGCAGGAACCGTCAACGGAGGAGTTTGCGAAGAACAAAGATGCTGCCCGCGAGCGCACGCTGGAGCAGAAGAAAGGTCAAGCCTTCCAGCTCTTCGCGACGAATCTTGTCCAAAGCATGGAGAAAGACGGCCGCATTAAGTACAACAAGGAAGAGCAGGAGGCGAACCAGCCCGGCGCACGTCTCCCGGCCGGCAGCTAGCAATATCGTATTCGTACAATAGCTGCCCAGCCGCACTGGGCAGCTTTTTATTTTCCCTTCTTCATCACACGTTGTTTGCGAGAGCGGAATGCCTTTTGAAAGAGCCTGCGGGACGCTGTTGCACATCACGTCGTTGCCCTCGCGCGGGGAGATCGGCGATCTGGGTCCGGAGGCGTATCGCTTCGCCGACTTCCTCGCCTCATCTCGCCAGCGTTTGTGGCAGGTGCTGCCCATCAGCCCTGCAGGAGTAGGGAACTCGCCATATTCCGCCACCTCGGCATTCGCCGGATACCCGATGCTCATCAGCCTCGAACGCCTCGCTGAGCGAGGATGGCTTGAGAAACAGGACACAGACCAGCTCACGAAAGCATCCTGCCACGTTGATTTCGCAAGAGCGCAGCAGACTAAGCTCCCGCTCCTGAACAAAGCTGCTGAGCAATTCCTGAAACAGGCCTCAGGCAACGCGCGCCAGCGCTTCGACGAATTCTGCTGGCTCAATGGATGGTGGCTTGAAGACTACGTGCTGTTCGAGGCTCTGCGTAATCATCACGATCAGAAGAGCTGGCTCGACTGGCCGACCGACTTCCGGCGGCGCGACCATGGGCCCATCGAGCGAATCAAGAAGGAACTCGAACATGAGTTAATCATCGATCGCGCCATTCAGTTCTTCTTCTTCGAGCAGTGGCGCTCGCTGCATCAGTACTGCACGTCGCGCGGCATCAAGCTCATCGGCGATGTCGCCATCTTCGTGAGCCTCGACAGCGCCGATGTCTGGAGCCATCCTGACATCTTCCAGCTCGACGAAGAGCGCAAGCCGATCAACGTCTCCGGCGTGCCTCCAGATTTCTTCAGCGAGACCGGACAGCGCTGGGGCAATCCTCTCTATCGATGGGACGTGCTCCGCCAGCGCGGCTACGATTGGTGGGTGCAGCGCATGAAATGGGCGCTGCAGACCTGCGACATCGTCCGCCTTGATCACTTCCGCGGCTTTGAAGCTTATTGGGAAATTCCCGCGCGTGAAGAAACGGCTGTGCGCGGCCGCTGGGTGAAGGGCCCGGAGCACGATCTATTTCACGCCCTTCGCAACGCGCTCGGAACGCTGCCCTTCATTGCCGAAGATCTCGGCACCATTACGCCCGAGGTCGATAACCTGCGTCGCACTTTCGAAATGCCGGGCATGCGCATCCTGCAGTTCGGATTTGGGAATCCCGGCGCGCACATCTATCTCCCGCACCGATACGAAAGCAACACGGTGGTGTACACCGGAACCCATGACAACGACACTACGGTCGGCTGGTGGAAGTCCGGCGCGACTGATGAGGAGAAGCGCGCGATCGAGAGCTATCTTCACCCAAACGACGACGGAATCCACTGGGCGTTCACGCGAGCGGCGATTACGTCGGTGGCCGATCTTTGCGTCATCCCCATGCAGGACTGGCTGGGCCTCGATGCCGAGTGTCGCATGAACATCCCGTCTCATCCCGAAGACAACTGGACCTGGCGGCTGGAAAGGAACGCCGCCACGCCAGAGCTGGCACGCAAAATCGCTGACCTAATCGAAGTCGCCGACCGCGACCCGCAAAGCTCACATCGCGGCCAAACCAACGGCAGCGCGCAGGAAGAGTTCGCAGCCTAGCCATCCAGCCCGCGGTCTCCATTCATCCATTCATCCATCCACATAAATGGCGGCAAATCCCATCAATAATGAAGCCCAGTTTGCACAAGCTGCAGTGCAACATTGGCAGAGGCTTGGGCAGGAGCTCCAGGCGGATGTTGAACAATTTAAT
>DATEMI010000285.1:0-6301 GCA_035275665.1 Terriglobales bacterium
GGCATTCGCGATCACCGTTATTTTGACTCTGGCCCTCGGTATCGGCGCGAATACTGCTATTTTTTCTCTCGTCCAGGCGGTTCTTTTGCAGTCCCTGCCGGTGGCGAATCCGGCGAGTCTGTACCGCATCGGGGATACGGATAACTGCTGCGTGAACGGCGGGTACGAGAGCGAAAACGGCGACTTCGATCTTTTTTCCTACGAGCTCTTTCTTCATCTGAAGCAAGCGGCGCCCGAATTCGAAGAACTGGCGGCGTTCCAGTCCGGTTACGGCTACAACAATCTTACTGTCCGACGAAATTCCGAGCCGGCGCGAGCGACTCACGGGGAGTTCGTCACCGGGAATTATTTTTCCACTTTCGGTATCAAGCCCTTGCTCGGTCGCATGCTCCTGCCCTCGGACGACAATGCAGGCGTCGCTCCGGTGGCAGTGCTGAGCTATCAGACCTGGCAGAACGACTATGCCGGCGATCCCAGTGTCGTGGGTTCAACGTTCTACATTCAGGGGCGACCACTTACGATTGTGGGAGTTTCGCCTCCCGGATTCTTTGGAGATCGCGTTGACAGCCATCCGCCTGAGATGTGGCTGCCGCTTTCCGTCGAGCCTGTTGTCAACGGCGCGAACTCCATCCTGCATCTTGACGATGCTAATTGGCTCTACGCCATCGGACGGTTGAAGCCCGGAGTCAACGTTGCCGCGCTGCAACAGAAGTTATCGGCAAGTTTGCGCCAGTGGCTGGCCACGCAGCCAACGTATGTTCAGCGAGGAGGCGATTCGCTGATTCCAAAACAGCACGTTGTGCTGACGCCTGCGGGCGGCGGCGTGCAGAATCTGCAGCAAGAAACGGGCAAGGGACTCAATCTGCTAATGGCTCTTTCTGCGCTGGTGCTGCTGGTAGCATGCGCGAACGTGGCGAACATCCTGCTCGCCAGGAACGCAACCCGGCGCACCGAAACCTCGCTGCGCGTGGCTTTGGGCGCAGCCCGCGGACGTCTGATCCGCCAGGTGCTGGTGGAGAGCGTCTTGCTCGGATGCATTGGCGGGGCTTTGGGACTGGCCGTGGCATACGCCGGCACGAAGACGATCCTGGCTCTTGCGTTCCCCAACTCGAAATATCTCCCAATCCACGCCAGTCCTTCGCTTCCGGTTTTGGGATTCGCGCTTGGTGTCTCGTTCTTGACAGGCATCATCTTCGGTATCGTCCCGGCATGGATCACCTCGCGCTCCGATCCTGCGGAGGCGTTACGTGGCGTCAGCCGCTCCACCCGCGACAGCTCTTCGCTACCGCAAAGATCCCTCATCATCTTTCAGGCGGCGTTGTCGCTGGTTTTGCTGATTGGCGCTTCACTTTTGGCGAAGACACTCCGCAATCTCGAACATCAGAATTTTGGGATCCAGACGCAAAATCGTTACGTGGTGCATTTGGATCCTCACGGCGCCGGCTACACCATGGATAAGCTGCAGCCTTTATATGAGCGGCTGCAGCAGGATTTCTCAGCATCGCCCGGAGTGAAGAGCGTCGGACTTGCACTTTATAGCCCACTGGAAGGCAACAACTGGGGAGAAGGAGTGTACATCGAAGGCAGACCCGAGCCCGGTCCGAATGCTCATAATGGTTCATCATGGGACCGTGTAAGTACTCACTTTTTCGAAACCGTAGGCCAGCCGGTAATCCGGGGCCGCGACTTCACGGACCAGGACACGGCATCCTCGCAGATGGTCGCCATCGTTAATCAGACCTTCGTAAAGAAGTTCTTTCCCAATGAGGATCCGATTGGGCACCATTTTGGGAATAATGGCCAGCAATTCGCCGGCAGTTACGAAATTGTAGGCGTGGTTGCCGATGCCAAGTACAACAACCCTCGCGGCGAATTCCGTCCGTACTTCTATCGGCCCCTCACACAACTAAATGCCAGGTTCGAAAAACCTGAGGACAGGACCGGCGAGAATGCGTCGATGTTCATCAACTCGATCATCCTGCGGTTCGACTCTCAGCCGCAAAATGTGGATGCGCTGGTCCGGCGCACCTTGGGAAACATCGATCCCAATCTCACGGTCATAGATCTCCGGTCGCTGGATTACCAGGTAGCCGGCAACTTCAATCAGGAGCGGCTCATAGCCCGCCTCACCATGCTCTTCGGAATCCTTGCGCTGGTTCTCGTATCTGTGGGCCTTTACGGCATTACGGCATACAATGTCGCGCGCAGGACGAGCGAGATTGGCGTGCGTATGGCGCTGGGCGCTAACCGGCGCGATGTAATTGGCATGGTGATGCGGGGCGCATTTGCCCAGGTACTGCTTGGGCTGGCGATGGGAATTCCAATCGCTCTGCTGGGTGGGCGGCTGATTGCATCGCAACTCTATGGTGTGCGCTCCTGGGATCCGATCAGTTTGCTGTTCGCGATACTGGTGCTGTCATTGGCGGCAGCCGTCGCGGGATTTGTTCCAGCACGTCGGGCATCCACCATCGAGCCCATGAAGGCATTGCGCAGCGAATAACAGCAAGAGCGAATAAGAAGATCACAAAGGTAAAAGGCGAGGACACGACTAAGTCTTTGTGGCCTATCGTTTTTTACCTTCGTGACCTTCGTGACCTTCGTGATCTTCGTGTTCTCTCTTGCTTTTCTACTCCCGAAACAACTTAGCTACTAAAATCAAAGAACAATGGTCAAAACCCTGGAATGGACTGATGCAGGCGTCCGCTTCATTGATCAGAGGCGCCTGCCCACGGAAGAAATTTACGTAACCTGCCGCGATTATGGCGAAGTCGCGACCGCGATTCGCGACATGATCGTACGTGGAGCGCCGGCGATCGGCGTCTCGGCAGCCATGGGCGTCGCGCTTGGTGTGCGCGATTCGAAAGCGAAGAACATCGCCGAGCTGCGGCCCGAGTTCGATGAAATCTGCAACACACTGGCTAGTACGCGTCCTACCGCCGTGAATCTTTTCTGGGCGATTCAGCGCATGCGCGACCGCTTCGAAGAACTTTCATCAGAACCGTTGCAAGTCATTAAGCGTGAGCTCATCGAAGAAGCTCAGCGGATGTACCTCGCCGACATCGCTGCCTGCAAGATGATGGGTCGCAACGGCGCTGTTCTCATACCTTCATCGGGCGGAGTCCTTACGCATTGCAATGCGGGCGCGCTGGCCACTTGCGGTTATGGAAGTGCGCTGGGCATCATCCGTGCTGCGGTTGAAGCAGGAAAGAAGATTCACGTTTTTGCCGACGAGACGCGTCCATTTCTACAGGGTTCGCGGCTCACAGCCTGGGAGCTGACCAAGGACGGAATTCCCACAACGGTAATTTCGGACAACATGGCCGGAGCCATGATGAAGCAGGGAAAAATCGGCGCGGTGGTCGTCGGCGCCGATCGCATCGCAGCGAACGGTGATGTTGCGAACAAAATCGGCACGTACACGGTGGCAGTACTCGCAAAGGAGCATGGCATTCCGTTCTACGTCGCCGCGCCATGGTCGACCATCGATCTTGCGACTCCTACGGGCGACTCGATTCCGATCGAGCAGCGTTCGTCACGCGAAGTAACCCACATGGCAGGAAAGCAGCTCACGCCGGACGGTGTGAGTATCGAGAATCCAGCCTTCGATGTGACTCCGCATCGTTATGTTGCGGCGATCATTACAGAACGGGGGATTGCGAAGGCTCCGTATGCAGAGTCGCTGCGGGAGCTCGCGAGTGTTGAAGACGTGATGGCACGAGAGATACCGGCAGAGACCTCTCAATGAGATAGCTAGAAATAGTTAGCGGAGCATCAATTTTTGCCTGCTGCTAGAATTCAGCCGTGTGTTCTTTGAAATTGGTTTGCTCCTTCGTATTCTTAGTCTTCTCCTGTTCATTTCTCATTGCGCAGAGCAAAGGCAAGAAAACAACTACGCCGCTGCACCATGGCGTCTCGCGGTTCGCGAAACCTGAATACGTTGTGCCGGATTTGGCCGAACGCCTCGCGAAGTACAAGCGTGTTGTGATCCCATTCGATAAGTCGAAATGCTCTGCGCGTGAGCTGCAGATGATCGACAAGCTGGTCGATGCTTCCCGATATCTCGACGACATCTTCTGGCGGCAGAGCGATCCGGAAGGGCTGGCGCTGTACAAGAGCCTTGAGAAGTCGAAGAGTCCTCGTGACATTAAGCTCCGGCAATTCTTGATGATCAACGGCAGCCGCTTCGATCTAACGAACGACAACAAGCCGTTTGTCGGCACGAAGCCGATGCCGCCCGGCCGGGGACTCTATCCCGACGGGCTCACGCGCGAAGAGCTCGAGAAGTATGTTGCGGCACATCCGGATCAGAAAGACGAGCTCTACAGCCCATATACAGTGATCCGCCGCAACGGCGATCAACAGGAGGCAATTCCCTATCGCGCAGCGTATCGCCAATTCCTGATTCCAGCTGCGAAGGACCTCCGCGACGCCGCCGATCTCTCCGACGACAAAGCCTTCGCCGACTTTCTCCGTCTGCGCGCCGACGCTGTGCTCTCCGACGATTACTACAAGAGCGACCTGGCCTGGGTAGATTTGCAAAATCCGAAGTTCGACGTGATTATGGCGCCGTACGAGACCTATCTCGACGGTGTGCTCGGAGTGAAGACTTCTTACGGTGCTGCGGTCATGATTCGCAACGAAGCCGAGAGCGCGAAGCTGGCCGTATATCAACAGCATGTTCCTGAGATTCAGGACGCGCTGCCGCTAGCGGCGGAAGATCGGCCTTCGAAGGCCGGCCAACCCACCCCGATGGAAGTGATGGATACGCCATTCCGCGGCGGCGATCTCCGCCACGGATACCAGGCCGTAGCCGACAATCTACCGAACGATGCTCGCATCCACGAACAAAAAGGCACGAAGAAGATTTTCTTTAAGAACTACATGGACGCGCGAGTGAATTACGTGATTCTGCCGCTGGCCAAAGGCATCATGGACCCCGCGCAGGCGGCGCAGGCCACCGCCGATGGCTACATGGCAAGCACGGTGATGCACGAAATTTGTCACGGACTCGGCCCCGCTTACTCGCGCACAGCGGCAGGAAAGAAAGATATTCGCGAAGCACTTGCCGACATCTACCCCGGATTGGAAGAGGCCAAAGCCGACGTGGTCGGGATGTTTGCATTGAAGTTTCTCATGGACAAAGGCGTGCTCCCGAAACAACGCGAGCAGGAATACTATGCTTCGTACGTGGCCGGCATCTTTCGCACGGTGCGCTTCGGTGTAGGCGAGGCACACGGACGTGCCGAGATGATGGAGTTCAATTATCTGAGCGAGCAGAAAGCTATCACCCGCGACGCTTCCGGCCGTTATCACGTGGACTACCCCAAAATGCCGGACGTCATCGCTGCGCTTGCGAAGGAATTACTGGAGCAGGAAGCTACCGGGGATCGTGATCGCGCTGCAGCATGGTTTCAGAAATATGATGTCATGCCGACCGAGCTGAAATCCGCGATGGCAGAGTTGCGCAATATTCCGGTCGATGTCGATCCAGTGCAGCCGTTTCCCGAAAAGGTCCAATAAGGAGATTCGATGGAACAAGCTGAGAAGCGAAAGTACGAGCGAGTAACTCTGCCGCCGGAAGCTGCTGCTTACGTTGAAGACACGAATGGCAAAAAAATCGGCGCTCTGCGCGTGATCGGCCAGGGTGGCCTGCTGTGCGAGTGCGATCCCAAGCTCTATCGTCCCGGGCAGATGGTCACTCTGCGCATCGTCGATCCAAGCGAGGGAATCGAGCGCGTGCTGAACTGCGAAGTCCGCTACTCGGAAGAGAAGGGTATCGGCTTTGCGTTTGACGACCTTGGGCCAGATTCCGCCGTTGAGATCGGCGTAATTATCGGGAAGTACTACGCCGGCCACAGATAATGAAGACATAAATCACGACCATTCAGGCGGGCGTTTTTTGCTTTCACTGCAAGACGCCTAAGCCCAGAGCTGCTGCTCTAACTGCCAGACTTCCGTTTCCTCAAACACTCACCCAGCCCGCGGCACTTCTGAACACTCGCGGCCATCAATCGAGAGTACGCTAGCGCTCTTCTCAAAAAATCCGCGCATCCTATCTCCGTTACTTGCCTAAGCTGTCGATGTTCGTTCCTATCACAACCAACCGCTTTCTCGTTTGAGGATCTTTATGGATTTCGAATCAGTCATTCACTTTCCTAATGGACGCGCGCAGAGTCGTAAGTTCGACGCAGTACGCTGGGGTTCGATGCTCGGCGGAGGCGCTCTTGCGCTGTTCGGCCTGTCGCGCCGCTCGAAGCCCGGCTTCGCACTGGCAGCCGCAGGTGGTCTGCTTGCGTATCGG
>DATEMI010000286.1:0-5121 GCA_035275665.1 Terriglobales bacterium
GATTGGTCGTTGCTCGTGTTCTTTGTCGGCCTTTTTCTGATCGTCGGCGGCGCGGAGCAGTCGGGCATCGCACGTGAGCTTTTATCCGCTGCCGAGCGATTCAATCTGCAAAACCGCTGGATTTTCACCGGAGCCGTGGTCTTTCTCGCGAACATCGTGAGCAATGTTCCTGCCGTGATGCTGCTGAAAGGTCTGTTGCCGCATTTCGCCGACGCGCATCACTTCTGGCTGTTGCTGGCAATGAGCAGCACGCTGGCGGGCAATTTAACCATCACCGGTTCCGTCGCCAACATCATCGTCGTAGAAAAGGCACGCGAGGAGTCGCCGGTGAGCTTCGGCGAGTATCTAAAGGCTGGAATCCCGGTGACCGTTGCCACAATCGTGGTTGGAGTGATCTGGCTTAACTACTTCTGAGTTCTTCCGCGCCACCGCCAACGAAGTGCACAATCTCGAGCCTATCGCCTTCGCGCAGGGGCATCTCGGACCAGAGCTTGCGGAACGCGATCTCGCGGTTCAACTCGACTGCGACGCGGTCAGCTTTGAGATGAAGGTGTTCAATGAACTGCGCGAGCGAGGCGCCGTCCGGACAGTCCTTCGGCTGGCCATTTACGATGACGGTCATAGGTCCAGTGTAGCGGAGCAAAGAAAAATCCGGCCAACGTCGGCCGGATTTACGAGCTAAATAAGAATCCTAGAACGAGAACTGAACCTGCATATCGACTCTGCGGTTAGAAGCCTGTGACCCAAACGGTCCACCGGTGATCGAGATCGAGTGTCCGAAGGAACAATCCTGGCCCGCGATGCACGGCTGGCTTAACACACCAACTGGTGCCGCGAGGTTCTGACGATTAAACAGATTTCGTGCGCCAACGCTGAAGGTCAGGTTATATCGATGGTCGGTCCCGCCACCGCCTCCAAAGAAGCCGCCTCTTCCTCCGCCACCGAATCCGCCGAACCCGCCGTGATCGTGGGCTCGATCTCCGCCACCCCCTCCTCCTCGACGGCCAGTCGTTCCCTCCATCACAGGCCCAAGGCCGACCGTCTTACTCACGCGCAAGTTCACGGAGACGTTCGCCGGACCTTGGCCGAAATTGATCGGAATCGGGCTATACGCTTGTCCCGGATTGGGAATGAAGAAGCAAGATGGCAACGTAGTTGAAAGTACTGGGCATCCAGCCGAGCCAACAGCGAGACCCGGGCGGGCATTGAAGATCGATGTACCGAGGATGTCTTCTGGAATGGTGATGTTATACGGCTGCCCAGAGTTCGCGAAGACAAATGGACTCAGACGGAGTCCAAACGGGGCCACAAATGTTCCGCCGATGAAAATGCGATTACGGACATCGAAGGCCGCGCGACCGTAGTCGGTAGTCGGATCGTATGGATCACTTGGGAAGCTCCCAGCTCCTGACGTGTCGCTATTGGCGAAGCTCAACGAGTAGAAGCCGAAGATCGAGAGGCTCGGCCCTACCCGCATATTGATGTTCGTCATGAGCTGGTTCTGCTTGAATATTCCTTCCGATTGGTAGTCGTAGATGTTTCCTGCAGCGAAGCCGAGAGGGTACACAGGATTCGCGGGAAATGTTCCTGGGAGCGGCGCATTGATGTTATTCGTGAAGAGCTGATGAAGTCCGCGAGCGTTCAAATACGTGAGCGAGAGCTTCGTCGTCTTTGTAAGCTGATGTTCGATTCCAACTGCAGCCTGCAATACATACGGAGCACGCAGATTAGGATCGATGCGGTACACGTTCGAAGGAACACCGGCCAGCCCTGAAAAAGAAGTCGGAATGTCGTTTGGATCGAACGTGGGGAACCTGACGGTATACGACTGCTGCGCGGTTCCGTTCAGGCGCTCAGCTTGAAGCACCAGACTTTGGGGAAAACGATCATAGAAGATGCCGTATCCGGCACGCAGTACTGTTTTTGGAGTTGAACCCTTGCGGCCCAGCCCCCATGCGACTCCGATGCGCGGCGCGAAGTCCGTATAGTCGTCAATGTCGCTCTGCGTTTCATAACGCAGTCCATAGCTGAAGGTCAGGTTTGGCCGCGCTTTCCAGTCATCTTCTGCGTAGACGCCAAGATCCAGGAACGTGTCGGAGATCAGGGGCTGACCTGTTGTGATTGAGAATTGATTCGGCTGGTTATTCACGAACGCATCTACGGAGGGGTACGTGAATGTGCCATTGAAGTTTGAAGCCAATAGATCGGAAGCTTGCGAGATGCGCAGACGTCCGCCAAAGCGCATCGAGTGATTCCCGGAAACATACGACGTGTAGTTCTGAATCTCGTAGTGGTTTTCCTGATTCACAACATGCCCGGCGCTATTTCCGCCTGTGGTGAAGAACCCAGGCACCGAGAGTTGGGGCGCAGTACTTAACGGGTTCTGATCGCTACTGTCGCGGTTGTACTGGAAACGAGTCTCGTTCACGATCTTGGAGCCGAATACCTGTGTGTCGCTCACCTGGACCGTGTGTTCGGTTTCATCCGAGGTATATGCCAGCGAAGGAAGTGCTGGAGTACTTCCGCTCTGGCCTACACCGTTGTTGTCCTCGTGATTGTTCCAGAACTGATAACGCCCAGTAAAAGTGTTCGTATTGCTCAACTGATAGTCGAATCTCGGACTGAAGTTCGTGCGCGTGTGCGGATTCGGAACGTTCACGTCGGCGCACTCGGCCAGAACAAAGCCTCCGCACTGTGGGTTCACGATCGCAACATCATTGATGTTGCGTCGTTGGCCATCGATAAAGAAGGAAGCCTTTTTTCCCAGTGGTCCGCCGAAGTTTCCTTCGTATTGCTCAGAGTGGTAATCGGGTTTTTCGAGCGAAAACGGATTCCGAGAGTTAAAGATCGAGTTGTTTTCGTTAAATTCGAGCTGCCCGTGAAATTTGTCCGATCCCGGCTTCGTGAAGATCTCGATTCGGCCGTAGCCTAGCTTGTCGTACTGTGCCGAAAAGGGATTCTGATTAATGCGAATCTCGCGGATGGCCGATTTGGGCGGAAGTTGGCCTGCAGTGAATCCGTCGATATACATCTGACCGCCGTTGGGACCTGCGGATGGTCCTGCTAGTGCTTGGAGCTCGTTCTGCAACTCGTCCGGATCATCCGAAAGCGCATCGAGGTCCTTGCCTTTCAGGACAACCGTATTCGCGTTATTGCTCGGCGCGGTGTCCAGAGTATTTCCTTCCGACTCAACATTCACCTTTTCCTGAACCACTTCGATCTGCAGAGGAATGTCTAGCAATTGAGCGCGCCCGGCCGAAATCTCGACCAGACCTTTTGAATACGGAGCGAATCCTTGAGCGGACACACTGACTGAATATTGCCCGGGAGCAAGGTTCTTCACATCGTAGCTGCCGTCGCCGCTTGAGGTAGCTGTTGCCGTTTGACCTGTTGATGACTTAACGGTTATGGTTGCTCCAGGAATGACTGCACCCGAAGGATCGGCAACCTTTCCGTGCAAGCTGCCGGCGGTCTGAGCAAAAGCGGCACTTGCCGCGAAAGCAAAGAGTAGTAGAAGTACAGCAACGTCTCTGAATGTATGAAACCTACGAATCACGTCGCGCTTATCACCTATCTAGAGAAATAGATTGAACTTTACTGCTGATTGTCACCTTCGGCTCCGCCACCCATGCTCCAGCCGGAGAGCAAGTTCGCGCTGGTCTGAGTGGGTGCGGCGGTGAGAATGGGTTCGACTCCGCTGAGCAGAGTCAGGGCTGTTACGGGTTCGCCGGGAGCGCCCATCGTCGTAACGATCATCACGGCATCTCCCTTTTGCAGATCACTAATAGTTGCCGCAGGCATTCGGCGAAGGATCTGCTGGAAATCAGGTCTGCCGCCGGGTCCACCTGCTCCGGCGCCAAAGCCACCAGGACGCGCTCCAGATCCTTGCGGACCCGCCGCCTGATTCGCTCTTGCGCCACCGGCCTGCTCCTCACCTCCGGGGCCACCCTGTCCTGACGAACGGCGCAGAAAGAATGCAATCCTTTGTGCCATCTCGGGAGGAATCTTGCGAAGCTGCGTGTCAGGAGTGACCTTCACCACGGCAGGTTTTTTGGTGACGAGATCTGCCACTGTCAAACTATTCGCCGACACGTCAACTGAACTCACCGTGCCGGAGATATTGCGGAAGGAGCCGGAGATGACGGCGTTAGCCGCAAGCTGCTGATTATCAGTGCCGCGACTGCCGCGCGCGCGAAGCTGATCGCCGGGCTTGATCTCATTGATCGAACTCTTCTTGGCGTCAGAGAACTTTACCGAATCGGGAGCGTAGCGCAGGAAGAGTGTGTTCGCCGATGTCTGGATGGCAAGCGTCTGATTCTGCCCGGTTGTGATCGTAATCGTTCCCGCACTGGGATCGACAGATCGGACGATGCCTCCCGCCCCGTTGCGCTGCCATTCCTGCATCTCCTGCTGCTGCCGCGATGCGACGTCGCTCTGCTTCATCACAATCATCGAGGAAGCTTCGAGCGCGTTATTCTCTCCAGACTTGCCTCGCACCAGAGCACGATCGCCGACTTGAAGGTCCTGGAGATGGATCGGTGTAGCGTTCTTCAAGTCTTTCTGTCCGGGCTCGGCCTTCACGATGCGCGCTGTATCAGAAACGGTGACCGTCGTTTCGGTTCCCGAATCGGACCTCAAAGTGACAGAGTTCCCGTTGATCGCCGTAACCGTGCCCATAGCGCGGCCGGAGGCGGGATTGCTCGCCGGAGCTTCCTGCGGCGCCATAGGAGAAGCAGAGATGTAAGCGCTTGCAGCGACTAGCAGAATCGCGAGCCGGAATCGGATTATCAGTTTGTTACTAATATCCACGTTTGCTTCAGGACGCGGAGGCCTTCCGCGGAGGATTGTTCCCTCACTCATTTTATTATCCGACAACGCGTTTCATATTTCCCAGCTACAAACGAGACGCACCGCGTAAAGATTTGTAAGGAAAGCACAGTTGCTGGGTTTCGCACGGTGAATTTGCGCGATTTCTCCGGTAAATTCGCAGATTGGACGAATGAATCGCCCCACATAGCTACTGCAGCTATTCTGAATAGCGAAACTTTCTTCGCGAGGAAGACTTTGTTGCATTTTAGTAAATGGAATTTGCTGGTGTGTCTCAGTCTATTGTCTGGCCTA
>DATEMI010000287.1:0-13621 GCA_035275665.1 Terriglobales bacterium
ATCTGTTCCCGCAAATATTGCCGAAGGTCACGCACGCGGTAGTCGTCGAGACTATTCGCACTTCCTGTCGATCGCGAAGGGATCATTGATGGAAACTGAAACTTACGTGATGCTCTCAGAGCGACTGAACTATGCCGAAGAACCCGAAGTTCAGGCCACTTTGGCCGTGATTACAGAAATCAGCAAAATGATCACCGCAATACGAGGCAAGCTCGTAGAACACCCCTGATCCTACTCTGCGGTTCCTGTAACCTGTTCCCTGTCCCCTGTAACCTGGCTTTGCTGTTCCTGTCACCTATTCCCTGTCCCCTGTAACCTAGCCCTTCGGCGGTTTTGGAATCGATGACTTCGGTCGTGCCCCTCGCTGTGGATTCTTTGGAACTGCGGACTTCGGTGGTCTTGGATGCGCCGCCTTCGGAGCGACCCGCTTAGCCGGCTTCGGAGTGTGTGCCCGCTTGGGCGGTTTAGGTAACTGCAGCGTCGGCAAAATCAGTGGAGGCGCGATTGGCGGTAGAGGTGCGGGAATCGTGTCAACCAAGGAATTCGAAGGCCCCGCCGGGCGAACTGGAATGACTGGAGCAGGCGGACTGGCGATTGTTTGCAGAGGCGGAGGTTCGATCAAAGACGGCGGAACTTCAGGCTTTGGCTCTTTGCTGACGAGTGGCTCGCCGGAATTTGTATTCGCGGCGGAGGGTTTCAGCACAAGATCGGCAAGATGCAGGTAATAGCTGTACGGAGGATCGGTAAGTCCTCGGCGCCCGCCCTCGCCCTTGATCTTGCGTTCCAGATCGGGAGCGATCCAGAGTCCTCGCGATTGAACCTTATGCGCTCGGGCAGGAGCCTTCTTCTTCGCAGTCATGATGCTGGAGCAGGTGCTCCAGTCACGATACTAGATTCCAATGTCACTGGGATAATTTGGCCGAGAATTGCGCTGGACAGGGTGAGAAAAGCAGAACAGCCGGAGCTTTGTCTCCGGCTGCTTTCGATTCAGGACTCGATCTGCTCACATCTTCTGCTGGACTGTGGATGTTCCGCGTCCGCGGCCACTTGCGAGTTGCGCGATCAGAGAGATGATCCAGATTGCGAAGAACAGCCAAATCCAAGCGCCAACGGCGTATACACCTACAAGCCCCAGAATCCATAACACAAAGAAAATTACCGCCAATGTCCACAGCATATTTTGTTCTTACCTCCTTGCCCTAATAAATAAGAAACGCGGCAGAAGGTCGTCGTTGTCCCTTGAAGCACGGGAGCCGTTGCAGCTGCAATAACGCGACGCGCTGATTTATGCATCCATCGCCGGGGGTAGGTTCTTGACTCTGGCGGTAAGAGACTTCTCTGCTGCAATCGCAAGCCGGTCGAGACAGGTCTGGGTCTCTTTCCAAGCTTCCTCGCCGAGTTGTTCATGGAGTCTTTCTTGAGCACGATGCCAATACGGAAGTGCGCTCTCGAGTTGCTGCCGGCCTAGAGGAGTTGCGGAGTACAGGTGCTCGCGCCGATCAGTTCCAGAATGGAGCTCGACCCAGCCGGCTCGCCGCATTGTGGCCAAACGGCGCGTAAGCGTCTCGACCGCGATTGAGAGATCTTTGGAGAGTTGCCATTGAGCAATCTGTCCCGTCTCGGAGATCGCACGCAGCAGTATGAATTGCGTCGCCTTTATGCCCATCGGCGCTAGAACGACATCGTAGAGCTGGGTAACGCTACGTGCCGCGCGCCTGGTAAGCGAGCACACGCAATCTGTATCCAGTGCGCCACAGCGAAGGGTCCCAGTACCGACTTGCACCGATTTTGAACCGCCATTTGTTGGGCGAGGCTCCGAATTGCTTCGTCCCCTCAAATAAAATTCTGACATTGTGATGAAATCCCCCGGCACTTCTATCTTACTGCGAACGCGAAATATCAGAGCAGCACAACGTGCTGCGCTGAAACTCAGTGCCGATAAAAGTTCGGCGTGAATCTGGGAGGAAGATTCACGCCGAACCGGAGTCGAACAGCCCCGGAGAGATGAGGAACAGCGTTCATTTGCTGTGATGCGCTGCCATCCTCCAACGAAACACGCGGCATTGTTGCCATAGAAAGACGGTGTTCCGATCAATTCAATCGCAGACGATCGCGGCGACGGCGATCGTGGCGTGCGCAGTAAATGATCTCCTCCACCATCTCCGTGTATGATCTGCCTGATTTTTTTGCAGCCATGAAGAATTCAGAATTGCTGGAGAGCCATGGATTCGGATTCGCTTCGATCACGAATATCTCGCCTTTATCCGTCAAGCGCATGTCGATACGCCCATAATCGCGAAGTTGAAGCGTGTGATATGCGTCAAGCGCGATCTTTTGTAGGCGCTCTGTAGTTTCCTCATCGAGGTCTTCGGCAGGAGCAGATTTCGTGACCTTGTAGGCTTCCGTATCTTTTTCCCACTTCACTTCTGTTCCCGCGACCTTGGCCATTCCCTCCGGCAGCTTCGATAAATCCAACTCGATAAGAGGCAGAGCTTCTGGTCGTTCATTCCCCAAAACGGCAGCGTAGATTTCGCGGCCCTCGATGTACTCCTCAATCAGCGCAGCGGCGTCGAACTCGTCCTGGATGTAATGAATGCGCTCCATCAACTGTTTCACCGAAGAGACCACGGAATGCTGATCGATGCCGATCGAACCATCTTCGGAAGTGGGCTTCACAATCAGCGGAAAGTTGATGTCCTCTGCATGATCGAGGCGTCCACGATAACAAGTGGCGAAATATGGTGAGTTGACTCGATGGAATTTAAAGAGCTTTTTTGCAAGCGACTTGTCTTGCGCGAGATAGAGGCCTTGCGGGCCGGCCCCGGTGTAAACGCGCCCAAGCAGATCGAGATAAGCCGCTACATGCATCTCTTTCGTGTCATCGCCGGCGTAAGACTCAGTCAGGTTAAAGAAAAGATCAGCATCGCTCTTTGACAATACAGAGAGCGTCTTATCGGTGCCGTCGAGAGGCTGATAATTTGGTTCGTGGCCGAGTTTCTCCAAAGCCTCGAAAATCTCTTCGCGATCATGCTTCTCGCGGCGACGCTTTCGCTTCTTGGATTTGCGTTTAGGTTCGGGCGGAGTCTCGGGTTCCTCTTCTCCCCAGGAATCATACAGAATCGTAATTTTCAGTTTTTCCGCCATACGTTAGGAGGTTACAGGTGATAGGGAACAAGTTACAGCGAACGCATCTAGGTTCCAGATTCGAGGTTCCCGGTACCATCCTTTTTTTTCTTGTTCTCGTGTTGTCCTGTTGCCTGTAACCTGTTCCCTGTAACCTTCTTTCTGCCTTCAGGCACAAATTTGCCCCGAGTTACATAATTCATCGCCAGCGCAGTGGCATAAACGGTGATCTCGGTCAGGTATTCTTTTTCCCGCGCCGTTTCAGCCTTGAGCTGCAACTCTGCCACGCGATTCTCGATCGACTCAGTCAACTTTCGCACGAGAGGGCGCTGCATTCCGGTCCAATACGTTAGTTTCCCGACCAGAGACTGACGATTCTCTCTCAGAAGGTCCACCGCCGGTCGAACGCCTTTGCGCTTGCGCGGAGAAACATTGAATATGTCCTCTAGATCTGTATCCAGCGCCAAGTCGCCGGGCGATGGTTGTTCGCTCAACGCACGCTCATAGAATTCGGCAACCGTCGCATCCATCTCCTCAACTGTGATGTCAGTAGCGCCCGTTGCGCGAACCGGATCGACATCTCCCAACTGGCGCGCCATGCGATCCACGTAACGAAGCTTCTGCACGGCCGGCCAGTTCTTGTAGCGTTCGCGCCAGCGTGAGCGCGGCGTGAGCCACACAGCGAAGGTCTCAGCAAAATCTTCATCGGGATGTTTTTGCGCATACCACCCTTCCATGTGTCGAACAAAGTCTCTCGAAAACGGCACTGGACGATACAGATCTCGGTATGGCCGCCGAAATGGACCGAATAATTCTTTCCACTCCGGCGTCTTATACAGCGCGTAAGCATAATTAATTGCATGCCCAGCCTCGTGGCGGAGGTACATCATGATCTGTCGCGAGTCTTCGAGATCGTTCATCTCCTTTTCCAGGCGTGCCAATTTGGGATCCGCGAGATAAAAGGGGATTCCGATCACCGGTTCGCCCGAAGGACAGCCCCATTCGTCGGTGAGATAACATAGCGGCCGGAACCTCTTCAGTCCTTTCGCTTCGAGTTCTCGGTAAAGCTGCTGCACAAAGCGCTCGAGTGGAGAGCCCTCAAGTTTGAGTCCGAGCTCGCGGATTGGCTTGCCGAGTATCTCCTGAATTTCTAGCGGCGCTTTTTCGAAGGCAGGCACGGTGGTCTGGTGTGGAGGTTAGCACGCCGCTCCCAAGCTGTGCCTTTCGCGGAGCTTCAAGCCTGTAAACACTTTGGTTCCAGCGATCTCGCCTCGAATTCCCTAATCGGAACCCCATCCCGAACGATATGCCATTCAGCGCGCGGCGCGGTGTCCATATTTAGAGACTCGAAATCTGCGGCGGAGTTCGGTATAAGTCATGAGAAGGAAGTACAGATGAAGAAACCTGCTGTTATCGCAGTTTTAATGTTAATTGCTTGCTTCACGCTGCTCGCGTGCGGCGGATCCAATTCGGGCAATAGCACAGGAGGAGGCGGGGGCTCGTCCACAGGAACACCTGTCTATGTGAGCAACAGCAGCAGCCCATCGGTATCCTTTTATCTGCTCGATCAAACATCAGGAACCCTGCAGCGCGGAAGCGGGTCTCCTGTATTAACCGGTGGCTCTTCCCCGGATTCACTTGCCTTCGATCCCGCGAAGAAATTTCTCCTGGTTTCGAACGCCTCGTCCTCGACTCTTTCGGTTTTCAGCGTGAACAGCACAACGGCGGCTCTGACCCCAGTCAGTGGCTCTCCATTCGCGGCAGGAGCGAACGCCGCGAGACTGATCGTGCACCCGAGAGGCAACTTCGTATACGGGCTCAGCTCCACTCCAGCGGAGATTCTTGCCTACTCCTTTAACTCAACGACCGGCTCTCTCGCTTCGGTCGCAGGGTTTCCCCTGTCACTGAGCACCTCGGGACAGAGTGGACTTGCGATCTCGCCTAACGGCCAGTTTTTGTATACATCGAATCCCAACACGAACCTCATCACTGGTTTTTCGATCGGTACGGACGGAACGCTTACGCAGCTCGCGGCAACAACATCGCCCAGCAAAGGATCGCCTGTATTCCTGACGTTCGACAGTAGCGGCTTATTTCTATTTGCGGTAAATGCGGGCGGAAACCTCGGAGGCCCAAGCGTCTCCACATTCAGCATTTCGGCAACCGGCGCGCTCACCGAGGTCACAGGATCACCGACGACAGTAGGGACAGCGCCAATAAGCGCAGTTTTTGTGCAAGGATTTTTATACGTGTTGAATCAAACCTCCGGCACGATCTCCGCCTTTGCGATTAGCAGTTCCACGGGACAGCTCACGGAGCTGAAAAGCTCGCCCTTTAACGTGGGTGCACACCCAGTCTCACTGGCCACGGCTGCTCTGGGAAAGTTCCTCATCGTGACAGCGACAGGCACCAGCGCAAGTGGCACGATCGCAGTTTTCTCGATTGCGGCAGATGGGACCCTCTCTCAGGTGGCGGGATCGCCGTTTCCGCCAGACACAGCGGCTCCCGACCAGGTACTGGCTTTCTGAACCTCCGAAAGCCTCAAAATCGTTAAGCACGAGCCATCGCACAATGCCATTCTTGGGAGCCGTGTTCTGTGCTACCTTGTCGCGACATGCAGAGCGGCGAAGGTACCAAACCAACTCCCCAATTTGAGACTGCGGAATTCCAAGCTAAGCCGGGAACCGATAGTTGCTCGGTTTGCCAGCAGCAGATTGCCGGATCTTATTACCGGATCAACAGCCGCATGACTTGTGCGTCGTGCGCGGAGCGGCTCAAAGGATCGATCCCAAAGGACAGTCACAGCGCATTCGCCCGCGCAGTTACGTACGGCGCCGGAGCGGCGGTGGCCGGCCTCGCCGTGTATGCACTTGTAGGGATTGTGACCGGGCTGGTGATTGGCTACGTGTCTCTCGCAGTCGGCTGGATGGTCGGCAAGGCGATGATGAAAGGCTCAGGCGGACTGGGCGGACGGCGTTATCAGCTTACCGCGATTCTCTTTACCTATGCCGCTGTCTCTATTGCCGCGGTTCCCATTGGCATCGCGGAATACATCAAAGAAAAGAAGCCTCAGACTTCGCAGCGTTCTCAGAGTGCACCAACACCCGAGGCCGGTCAGTCAGCAAACGCGGCTAGCAACTCGGAGGTTCCAGGTGAGGAGATTCAACCTCCGCCACCTCGTCGAAGCGTGGGTTCCGTGCTCGGTTATCTTGCCTTACTCGGACTCGCATCTCCATTTATGGATTTCTGGTCAGACCCCTTCCATGGACTCATCGGCTTCATTATTTTGCTTGTGGGCCTACGCATTGCGTGGCAACTTACGCGCGGCCATCCTCCTTTGGTGATCGATGGACCGTTTTGAATTGGGTAGCCTGTATTCTTGAACCGTGGCCAGCGTTACTCCTGAACTGATTCGTAAGTGTCCCCGGTGCCGCCAGGAAATTGGCGCAGGGGCGCTGGTCTGCGAAAGCTGCAGCGCGCTGGTTCATGCCGACCAACTTTCGCAGATCTCGCGTGCCGCTACTTTGCTGGAGGAGCAGCACCAGCTGCTGCAGGCTCGTGATCTCTGGCTCTCTGCACTGCCCCTGCTGCCCGCAACCTCGAACCAATCGGAGTGGATTCGGAATCGCGCGCAAACTTTGCAGCAGGATGCCGTCCGCGTTCCGGAACCGAAACGGGAAAATGAATGGGTACGACGGCTAGGCCCGGCAGGTCCGATCGCCGTGGTTCTGGCAAAGGGTAAAACCCTCCTAGCTCTTTTCAAGTTGAATTTTCTTCTCAGCCTCGCCGGCTTCATCGCCGTCTATTGGGGAATATGGGGCGCGAAGTTCGGAATTGGGTTCGCTGTTCTCATCCTGATCCACGAAATGGGACATTTCATCGACATCAAGCGTCGCGGTCTGCCGGCCGACATGCCTGTGTTTCTACCAGGGTTGGGAGCATACGTGCGCTGGCGCTCGCTTGGTGTTTCGGAAGAAACACGTGCGGCTATCAGTCTGGCTGGCCCCTTGGCTGGATTTCTCTCCGCAGCCGCTTGCCTGGTGATCTTTTCGAGAACGTCTGACCCATTTTGGGCGGCACTCGCGCGCGCCGGGGCGTGGCTGAATGTGATGAATCTAATTCCAGTGTGGTCGCTCGACGGCGGTCAGGCAGCTTCGGCATTGAGCAAGATCGAACGGCTCATCCTACTTACTTCGTGCCTGGCTTTGTGGCTCGTCTTCCGTGAGAATGTGTTTTTCCTGGTAGCCATCGGAGCAGCCTGGAGATTATTCACCAAAGACTTGCCGGATCATTCCAGCCCGCGGATCACGACCTACTTCATCGTCGTTCTTATGTTCCTGGGCTTCGTCATGTACATGTGTCCGGGGAGTGGCTTCGGCAGATAGTCAACAGGTCTCGATTGATTTCCCTGTTATGACAGAAAAACTCGATGAACCCGCTTGCTGATTGCGCATAGAATCTCGTACGGAATTGTGTCCAGGATTCGAGCCATGTTCCACGCAGTGAGCTGTTGCTCGCCTTGACTGCCGATCAGGACCACCTCATCGCCGATCTCGCAGGCGGAGACATGTGTGACATCGATCGTGGTTACGTCCATTGAGATCTTGCCCAGGATAGGTGACGACTGTCCCCGCACGAGCACCTGGCCGCGATTCGACAGGCCCCGATTGAGACCGTCGCCATAGCCAACGGCAAGGGTCGCAATTTTCGCCGGCGCGGAAGTTACATGAGCGCGGTTGTAGCCAATGCCTTGCCCGGCACCTACTTCGCGTACGTCAATGATGCGCGTCTTCCAGGCGAGCACAGGCCTCAGCGGAAGTTCAGCGATCGGGGAACTCGCTCCTGCCGCGGTGACAAAAGGCAAAGAGTAGCCATACAAGGCAATGCCTGGACGAACCAATGCAGTTTGCGTTTTCCCATTTTGAACTAGACCGCGCCAGCTGTTTCCATGTGCAACGATGGCCGCACTGTTGGCAAGATGCAGACACGCCGGCCGCAATCCCGCTGCCGCGAGTTGCTCGAGCGCATGTTGATAAGAGGCGACCTGATCCTCAACATCAGCGGCATCGACTACCTCAGCGGACGCCAGATGAGAGTGCAGCCCTTCAATGCAAACTGCTTTGGCTTTTCTTGCAGCTTCGAGCAGCAATGCCAGCCGGTGCGGTTGCACGCCTTGGCGGGACATTCCCGTGTCCACTTCAACGTGTACCGGAACGGAACTCTTGCCGAGCTTTTCCGCCGCGGAATTTAGTTCCGCGATCTGCTCGGCGCTCCATACCGCGGGAGTGAGGTGGTGTTCGACAGCGGCTTCAGCTTCTCCATGCCAGATGCCGCTCATCAGCAGAATGCGTCCGGCAATGCCGGCCCGGCGCAACTCGATGCCTTCATCCGCGCAAGTGACTCCGAACCATTTGGCGCCCGCTGCTTCAAGGGCTCGCGCACAATGCGGAGCACCGTGCCCATACGCATCGCACTTCACGACCGCGCAAATAGTCGCGTGCGCACCGACGTGATCACGGATTAGAGAGAAGTTGTGAAGGAGATTGGGTAACGAGACTTCCACCCACGTGGGGCGCGTCGGCATGGATTCAGTCTAGCAAGGCCGCTTCTGGCTTCCGGTTTTCGGCCAAAGGCAAAACACGACACGGATCACGCGGACGGATTACAGGGATAAACCAAAGCCGATAAATAGCATTGCTCGTTTGATGTATTCGAACCATCGGAGCGTAAATGCTCGCCACATAGCGGTTTTAGCCGGAGGCCGGTAGCCGATAACTGGCGGCCTACTCCTCCAGCTTCTTCAAACGCCGACTCTCGGCCAGAAGCGCCATGTTATGGCTGAGGTTTTGGAGAGTGACGATGCCGACGAGCCGCTGCTGATCCACTACCGGAATCATCGTGAGGCCGCGCGTGGTGATTTTGCGAAAGGCGGTGGCGAGCGACTCGCCCTTGTGGCAGACATCGACGACACGATTCATGACTGATTGCACGTAGCCATTGCCTTCGGAGCGAATCGCGTCGACGATGCGTTGGCGCGAGACGGTGCCTACAAGATCGCCGCTCCGAACTACCGGGAAGTCATCTTGCAGTGTGTGTAGAGCCTTTTCCAGCGCGTCCTGCAGCGTATCCGCCGGAGAGAGCACGGAGAAATCAGTGAGCATGATTTCTTCCATGCGCACGCTGGATACGACCGATTGAAACAGCAAACTGCGGTCTTCGAGATGGGCGGCGACAAAAACGCAGAACCCGACCAACATGGCCCATACGTTGCCGGCGATGAGTCCCATAATGGTTAGGATCATCGAGAATCCCTGGCCGTAGCCGACCGATTTGCGCGTCGCCTCTTGCCATCCGTCAGGAACATCCGGACCGGCATTCTGCGCGAGCCACACGCGCAGCACGCGTCCGGCGGCGAGCGGGTAGGCAGGGATCAAGTTCAATAGTCCCAGGCCGGCGATGATCCACACGGCGCTGCGCGGCACGTTTGACGAATGAATGTATGGGGAAGCAAAGATATCGATGTGCGCGACTGCCACGACGACCGCGCCGACAATGGCTGCGAGCACGAGCGTAGCGATTGGTCCCGCCAATGAGGTACGAGCTTCTTGAGAAACGGTGGTGTTCTTTTCCGCCGATCGGTCGGAGGTCTCGCCGAGGATCACGCCGCCAATGGGCAACAATACGAGACGCTGTAGTTTGTCGCGCTTACCCTGGCGAAAGATCGCTCTCGCTGCTTCGTGCACTAGGACAGCTCCGAGGACCACAAAAAACAGAGCCACTCCTCGCGAGACTGAGATATGCGCCTGGTAAGTCTGCGTTACGACCAGCGCGAAAAGCAGAAAGAATGTGAGATGAAGACGCACCTCGGTCCCGAAGAGTTTCCCAATCGGAATGGACCAGGCGCGCACAAAACGAATATGAGCCACTCCCAATTGTAAAAAATGGTTTCAGGTTCTGTACATTAACTGCGTGCCATCGGCTTTCGGCTCTCGGCTTTCGGCCAGGAACCATTCTCGAGAAATTTGCTGTTGCTAATCTCGCGAGTTGAGACGAAGAAGTGCACAGCGAAGTAACACGGTGAATCTGGCCGAACGTCGAGAGTCAATCTCCGAAAGTCGCCGCCTTTCCCATGCGCATCATTGCCGGTCAATATCGCAGCCGTAAGCTGATTGCCCCGTCAGGCACGGCGACGCGTCCGACTTCGGACAGGCTGCGCGAGACGCTATTCGACGTGATTGGCGAGACGGTTTTGGATACCGTGTGGCTGGATTTGTTTGCCGGCTCCGGCGCCATCGGCATCGAGGCGATCAGCCGTGGAGCACGGATGGTGTATTTCGTCGAAAGCAGTACCCGCGCAGTGCGGGCTATTCGGGAGAACCTGAAGAGTCTATCGATCGGTGATGGATTCGAGGTGCAGGATCGGGAAGTCGTGCAAGCATTGCGGGCTCTCGATGCTTCTGCGATCGAGGCTGACTTCTGCTTCCTGGATCCTCCTTATGCACAATTTGGCGCTTATGAGCAGACGCTCGGCTTTCTGTCGCAGTCCCGGTTGATCGCGCCGAAAAGCGTGATCATCGCTGAGCATGATAAGCATTCAGATCTGCTCGACCGTTATGGCGCACTGGAACGGTATCGGCGACTGCAGCAGGGAGATGCTGTGCTGAGCTTTTATCGATTGAAGTGAAGTCTCCGCGGTTGTCATTCCGAACGCGGAGCGTGAGGAATCCCTACTGACTTCGAGACACTGGGCAAGCAGAATCCAACCGTATCGCAGTCCGTAGGGATTCCTTGCCCAACAGAAAAAAAGGCTTCGGAATGACACCAACGATGGCCGACTACATGAACAGCTCGCGAGTCCGATTGGCAATCGGGTGTTGCATTACGTCGAGCTCGTTCTTGACCATATTGAGCCCGCAGACGCAGTCCTCAAATTTATCTGAGAGCTTGGCAAACAGCGGTGCGGCCGGCGCATATTCGAACACGTCAAATTGTGAAACGATGTAATAACTCTCTTTGCCGGCCTTAATGAAATCGACCAGACTCTCAAGCCGCTGCCGGCGCAGACGCGAATGGTTGATACTCTCAGGGAACATGCCGGCGAAGAACAGGGTGTAGTCGCCGATATGCTTGCGCACCTCGCGCTCGCGATCGAAAGAGGATGCAGGACCGAAAACAGGATCGGACTCAAGCAGCAACTCTCCGACATCTGAAATGGGACGGCCGGCGGCATTGCGGATCTTGTACAGCTCTTCGGCCTGGCAGAATCCGGCGAGCATGGCCGAGATGTAATTGGTCAGGTCCCCATCGCGCATACCGATGGTTGACGCGAAAGTCTGGCTCACTAAGCCGTCGAAGAACTCCTGCAACACCTTTGATCCTGAGTCCACCTGTACTCCTCCCCGTCTGCAGAGCTGCCGTGAGCAGTCTAAGCAAGACTACGGAACCTCGATCTGAAAGAAGTATCTACAACTGAGAACACTACTTACATCGACAGGTTTCCCGAGTGCAATAACAATTCGTTCACGTCCTAAAGTTTCTTAGCACTGTGACCCTGCGAGTGCGAATTTGGGAAAATGACGCAAAGTGCTGAAGATGGTGCGGGTTGCCCCCATTGTCCGTTGGTCGCACATGTAAAATGTCGGGCCACCAGCCATGAAGCGGACTAATTACTCAAGTGGTACACGTTGGGAGCCGGTCGTTGGTTACTCAAGGGCAGTGCGGATCGGCCCGCAGATTTGGGTGTCCGGCACCACCTCAACAAACGAATCCGGCGAACTGATTGGACTTGGCGATGCCATGGCGCAGGCGCGACAAACAATCCTCAACATCGAACGTGCGCTGCACAGAGCAGGCGCGTCGCTGAAAGACGTAGTGCGCACGCGCATGTTCGTCGTGCGCCATCAGGATGCAGAGCCTGTGACGCTGGTCCATGGAGAATTCTTCGGAGACATTCGTCCAGCGACTTCCCTGCTGGTGATTCAATCGCTGCTCGATACGCGAATGCTCGTGGAAATCGAAGCGGAGGCCTATGTTGTTGCTGATTCGGAGGCGACTCGATGAAGAAATTTCAATTCTTTGCACCGATGCTGCTGTCAGCCGCTGTCCTTGCTCAGTCGTCGGGCACGATGGGCACACACACAACCAGCGAAGCGAAAATCATTGTGATTCGTGCCGGCACGCTGATCGACGGCACCGGCGCGCAGCCCAAGCGAAATCAGACGATCGTTATTCGCGGCAATCACATCGTCAGCGTTGGCGAGAACGCACCGGCTCCTCCCGAGGCGCAAGTCATCGATCTGAGCTCGGCAACGGTCCTGCCTGGCCTGATCGACACGCACACCCACATCTTCCTGCAAGGCGAAGATCCCGCCGAAGGTGGATATGACGTGCAGTTGCTCAAGTATCCGGCCTCGTTCCGTGCTGCGCGCGCCACGGTTTCTGCTCGACGTGCCCTCGAGCAAGGCTTTACCACGTTGCGTGACTTGGAAACTGAGGGCGCTGGTTACGGCGACGTGGGCATTAAGGAGGCCATCAACGCCGGGTATATTCCTGGGCCGCGGATGTTCGTTGCCACGCGAGCGATTTCTACGACGGGTGGATATCCACTGGAAGGCTACGCTCCCGAGATTACGGTCCCCAAAGGAGCGCAGCTCATCGATGGTCCAATCGAGGCCCGCAAAGCCGCGCGCGAGCAGCTTGATAATGGCGCTGACTGGATCAAGGTCTACATGACTCATCGTTCCTGGGTCGACTACAAAGGCAATCTCGTCTCGCAACCCACCCTCACGGTCGAAGAGCTGAAGGCGATCGTCGATGAAGCCCATGGCTGGCGTAAACACGTCGCGTGCCATTCCTATAATGGAATTGGATTGCAGCGAGCGCTCGACGGAGGCTGCGATTCCATCGAGCACGGGCTCGAAATCACCGACGCACAGATCGCGCAGATGGTGAAGCAAGGCACGTGGTACGTGCCGACGCTCTCGGTCTACTACTACGACTGGGCGCCGGAAAATACTGACGACGGCCGACGCGATCGCAAGCGAGCCGCCGTCCACGGCACGTCGTTCAACAAAGCCCTGAAAGCCGGAGTGAAGATCGCCTTCGGCACCGACATGGGAGGTATTCCCTGGACCGATCCTATCGCGCAGGAGTTCGCGCGTGAGGTTGAGTTCGGCATGACTCCGATGCAGGCGATTCAGACTGCCACCGGACGCGCTGCGGAATTGCTAGAGATGCAAGGCAAGCTGGGAGTAATCGCGCCCGGCGCCTACGCTGACGCGATTGCCGTGAACGAAGATCCTCTGCGCGACGTCAACGCACTCAAGAATGTCACTTTCGTGATGAAGGATGGAGAGGTCTTCAAATCTTCGGCCGCAAGCCGATGATAGAGTGAAATCGGTATCTTCATTTTTCATGCCCCCCTCGAGAAAATTGCGCGTAGGTGTGCTCTTCGGCGGACGCAGCGGAGAGCACGAAGTTTCACTTTTGTCGGCAGCGT
>DATEMI010000288.1:0-8923 GCA_035275665.1 Terriglobales bacterium
GAAGGCTCAGCCGAAAGAGATGCTGCCGATTGTCGACAAGCCAATCATTCAATACGGCGTGGAGGAGGCGCTCGCAGCAGGCTGCGATCAGATCATCATCGTCACCGGCCGTGGTAAGAGCGCAATCGAAGACCACTTCGACGTGAGCTATGAGCTTGAGAAAATGCTCGAGGAGCGGAAGAAGACGGAGCTGCTCACGATCGTGCGTCAGATTTCCGACATGATCCACGTTGCCTACGTTCGTCAGAAAGAAGCGATGGGACTAGGTCACGCCGTGCTCATGGCGCGCGAGCTGGTCGGCAATGAGCCCTTTGCGGTTTTGCTGGCCGACGACGTAATCGACGCCAATCCTGCTTGCCTGAAGCAGATGATCGATCAATTCGATCACACTCAATCGAGCATCATCGCAACACAGCAGGTCGAAGGACCGGCAATTTCGTCGTACGGAGTTTTAGACGCAGCTCCGGTGAGCGGCAATGAAAGGCTTTACGAAGTTCATAACATGGTCGAAAAGCCCAGGATGGAAGAAGCGCCGTCGAATCTGGCAATCATCGGACGCTACATCCTGACGCCAAGGATCTTTGAGGTTCTTGATCGCACTCCGTTAGGAACCGGCGGCGAACTGCAGCTCACCGATGCAATGCGCTTGCTGTTAAATGAAGAAAAAATCTTCGGCTACCGCTATGAAGGCACACGCCACGACGCGGGAGATAAACTGGGCTTTCTGAAAGCCACGGTTGAGTTCGCGTTGAAGCGACAGGAATTGGGACCCCAGTTTCGGGCGTATCTCAAGAGCTTGCAACTATAAGTGCTCTTTTTCTCACCATTGAGGACAAAGGGGGACACGAAAAAACAAGACGAGAATTCAACAGACGAAAGCTGCAGTCCCTCTGCGTTCTCTCTTGTCCTCTGTGGTTTGCAACTGAACTGAAAGCAGAAAAAGCGGCTGTTGAGCCGCCTTTTCTATCTCTCGAATACTTGAATCCCTACACGTTGCCTTCGGTTCCCGTGGCCTGCTGTGATTGCGCGCGTCCCATGACGTTGTCAGCCTGGCTGCGAATGGTGCTGATACCTGAGCGCACTCGCTCCTTGCCTTGGTCGATCATTTCACGCGCACTGTCAGAGAGATCGCTGGCGCGATCTACGAGATTATTGCGAGTCTCTTCGCCGCTCATCGGGGCGAACAATACTCCCAAGCCCACTCCAATTCCGAGTCCAATCAGAAAACCTTTCATGCAAAAGTCCTCCAGCTAAATTTTACGGGGTTCCAGTCCTAAACCACCGGTCGCCTCCTTAGAGATGCCGCTTTCCTCAGAGAGTTTGCCGCACAGAAGTGGTGCAACAGTTGAGAATTAAGACAAATTTCCCTGCTGACAAATAATGGCATTCTGAACCGCTTTTTGATCTTGTTTCGAGGCCGAGCGTCCCAGCTGGATCAGGTGATTGCCGTCTCGGTTACTGCATTTATCTCCGGACAAGCGAAAGTCGCACTTGATCAGATGTTCTTGTGGCGCAATTTGGCGTATATAGTAGAGCTTGGGGCAGATTCCCCGAAGCGCGTGTGTTGAATGGTCGTAAGCGATTGAAAATATTGATTAAAGTAAGCGCTCCAGCGCCGCCCAGTCCGAGGCGCTCAGAGCGGACTCATGCCATTCCGCGCCATTACCAATGCAAGTACCTGAATTTCACTACAATTGTGCTGTTCCATGCGTCACCCGGTTTTATCTCTATAACCCCCAGAGGAGAAGAACAAAGTGAAGAAGCTACTAACGATGGTATTTGCGCTCGCGTTGATGGGTTCGATGAGCTTTGCACAGTCGAGCAGCGGTGATCAGTCCAGCAGCAGCGGACAAACCGCGACCTCGGGACAGAACAGCACATCGGGCGATCAGAGCAGCACAACCACCACTACAACCAAGAAGCATCACAAAAAGCACAAGAAAGCCAAAGGGACCTCGACCGACAGCACGAGCAATCCCAGTGACTCCAGCGGCTCAACCAGCAACCCGAAATAGCAGGTTCCATTCTGGAACAACGAGCCTCCCGTTCTGGGAGGCTTTGCCTTTTGGTCTTCGTCACGCGCATTCGCATAAACCGTAACGTTTTAGCATTTCGATCAAATGCAGTCGATCCTTGCCAAGCTGCTACCGACTTTTACAAAGAAAGCCGAGCGCCTGCCGAATGCGGATTGCCTCTGTTATCCTTTGCGCTCCATGGCGCAGCGGAAATTTATTGGTATTTCGTTCGTCCTTTTCTTGTTTCAGTTTGGCTCGTTCGCACTGGCGCAAACTGCCGAGCAGCGAACCGCCACTTACCTTGAGTCGATTCGCAAGAGCCCGCCGCTGCTGGAAGCTTTTCTTCGCGAAATGCCGAAAGGCGGCGATCTGCACAATCACCTGAGCGGGGCCGTTTATGGCGAAAGCTACCTCCAATTCGCGATTCAGGATGGCCTGTGCATCGACCGCCAAGCACTGGCCTTTACCGCTGCGCCATGTGATGCAGCCCGCGACAGCGTGCCCGCGGAAACCGCGCTCAGTAATCCATTTCTATATCGCGTGCTGATCGACGCGCTTTCGATGCGCGACTTCCACCCATATTCCCAACCTGGGATTTCCGAATCGGGAGAGGACCATTTCTTTGCGACTTTTGGGCGCTTTGGGTTGGTCTCGCGTGCACATACGGGCGAAATGCTGGCTGAAGTCGCTTCGCGCGCCGGACGGCAGAACGAATCGTATCTGGAGCTGACGCTTGGACTCGATCGCACATCGGCGCAGCTCGCTTCCAAAGTGGGATGGGTCGAAGATTTCGATCAAATGCGCCAGAAGCTCACCGAGGCCCGAATCGCGCAAGCGGTCAGCGAGGTGCGCAAAAAACTAGACGACGCAGAAGCCGAGAAGGATCGGCTGCTTTCCTGTGATGACTCCGAGCACGCCGACCCGGGCTGTAAAGTCACGATTCGCTACATCTACGAGGTTTACCGCGGCACGCCAAAGGAGCAGGTGTTTGCCGAGATCATGTCGGGCTTCGCGCTCGCGGAGGCCGACCATCGCTATGTAGCCGTGAATCCGGTCATGCCGGAAGACGGCTACACGTCGATGCACGATTACAACCTCCACATGCGCATGTTCGCTTATTTTCACAAACTGTATCCGGACGTTCATCTCACCGAGCACGCGGGTGAACTTGCCGCTGGCCTCGTGCCACCTTCTGGACTGCGCTCGCATATCCGCGACGCAGTAGAGATTGGAGACGCAAAGCGCATCGGCCATGGCGTCGACGTAATGCATGAGGATCAGCCCATCGAGTTGCTGCAAGAGATGGCGCGAAAGAAAATTGCTGTCGAAATCTGCCTCACGAGCAATGACGTGATTTTGGGAGTGAGAGGTGACCGCCACCCTTTTCCCGTGTATCGCAAGTATGGAGTTCCAGTCGTGATCGCCACCGATGACGAGGGGGTCTCGCGATCGGACATGACGCACGAATATCTGCGCGCCGTCGAGAGCTATCGCTTGAATTATGTCGACTTGAAAGCTATTGTGCGCGATTCGCTGCATTACAGCTTTGTGGAGCCCGCAATTAAAAGCAAGCTGCTTGCCGATCTGCAAACGCGTTTTTCCCAATTTGAAAACCAGATAACGAAGTAACTACACCCGCTCAACGGTTTCGCCGGTATCGTATTCGGGAGCTTTATCGGTGTGCTCCTGTTTGCGGTAGAGGACGCGGAGCGTGACGGGCGCAAAGATCGTCGTCGCGGCAGTCATGAAGACGACGATGGCGTAAGCTGCGTCGGAGATCATCTTCATCTGTAGTCCGAGCAGCGCGACGATCAGTCCTACTTCGCCGCGCGGAGTCATGCCAACCCCTACTTTAAGAGCCGTATCCCAACCCTCGCGCAATACAGGCAGACCACCGCCGATCAGCTTCGAAATGATCGCAAGCACAGAGATCACGCCTGCCGCGATGAGGAGCGATCCGTTGAACACACTCAGGTTGAGCTTCGCTCCCATAATGAAAAAGAAAAATGGAGCGAGGAACTCGTTGATGCCGGCTACGCGCGGCATCAAGTTCCATTCTGGAGCGTATTCGGCGAATGCCAGGCCTGCAAAAAACGCGCCGATGATAGCCGCCATCCCGATCTTCTCAGCACCGACAGAAAGTGCCAGGCAGATTGCCAACGCCAGCACAAGCGGCGCGTTGTGCGTTTCCATGCGTTCCAATCCGGGACGCATATGCTGAATGACCCGCGGAGCGAAGAAAATCATCGCCAATGCAAACCCCACGGCTTCTACCAGCAGCAGCGATAATTGAATCCATGCGATGTCACCTGAAGAAACCAGCCCCACGACCACAGCAAGCAATACCATGCCCAGAATGTCGTCGAAGACAGCAGCCCCGAGGATGATTTTCGCTGGGCGCGTCTGCATTACTCCGAGATCTTCCAGTACCCGTGCAGTAATACCCACGCTGGTTGCCACCATGGCTGCAGCGATGAATGCCGCTTCGTGTGTCGGGTGATGCCGAACTAGCAGGTAAATGAATCCCATGGCGAACGGCAGCGCCATGCCGGCGGTTGCTACTCCCAATGCCGACGCCCCGATTTTTATGAGCTCCTTGGGCCGCGTCTCAAGTCCTACGGTGAAGAGAAGGAAAATTGCGCCAAGTTCGCCAATGGAGGTTGTGGCATCGGTAGGAATGACGAAAGCAGTAAGGTAAGGACCGAGCACGACGCCAGAGAGAATCTCTCCGAGCACCGCTGGCAACGAGAGCTGCTCAAAAAGCTCGCCGAAGATCTTCGCCCAGAGGAAGATCACCAGGAGCTGCAGCAGAAATGGGTCGGCGCCGTGCGTCATGCCGATTACTCATTGTCTAGGGGAACTAAGCTGCGCGCTAGTGAAATCCAGAGTAGCTGGATTCCAGCTGCTGAACTGCCAAGGCTTTACGAGAACTCAGCGCCTTAGCACAGTGCAGGTTTCGATGTGGAATGTCTGTGGGAAGAGATCGAGGAGATGCATTTCGGCGATCTTGAATTTCCCAGCAGTGAACTGCTTTAGATCGCGGGCCAGAGTTGCTGGATTGCAGGAAACATAGACCAATTCTCTTGCCGAAAGCTTCAAGACCTCTCGGCAAACTGCGGTTCCCAAGCCGCTGCGCGGAGGATCGACGACAACGAGGTCTGGGCGAAGGGTGCCTGCCGCGCTCGTCAGGTATTTGTCAGTGCTTTGCGCCGAAATCTTTACGTTCGCTTGCACGTTGGCGCGGAGGTCTCCCGCCGACGTAGATGATGACTCGACTGCAATCACACGCTCAAAGCGCCGTGCCAGCGGCAGCGTGAACAGTCCCACACCGGAATAGAGATCTAAAGCGAGCTTTCCTTTGCGGTCGTTTACTACCAACTCCACCATGCGCGTGACCTGATGACGGTTAGTTTGGAAGAATGCTCCGGCAGATACGCCGTAAGTTTCGCCACCTACAGCATAGTTGATGCTTGGCTCGCCCCAGAGCAAGTTGGGTATGCCGTCGAACTTGCGCGAGTTGCGGAAAGAAACGATCCCAACCGTTTCAGGAACCGCCCTTGAAAAGAGATTTGCGAACGTCTGTAAAGCGATCTTCCCGGCCGATTCTTGAACGTAAAGCTCAACCAAACACGTCTTGTCGCTATCGTTCGCGAATAATTCAATCTCCTCAATTTCCGGCGGGATTCTCTGTCCTTGTGCCAGCTTCCAGAGTTCGGCTAAGAGACGGTTGATAAGAGGAGAACTGATTGGACATTCCCGGACCGGGAGAAGCTCATGAGAAGCGTGGCGGAAATAGCCAATGGCGAACTCAGGAGTTGTACGCACATGGAAGCGAGTGCGGTTGCGATAGTTGAACGGCGGTGAGGGATGGCTCTGAATTTCAATCGAGAGCTCCAGCTTGCCAACACGGCGCAATGTTTCTTTCAGTATTTCGGCTTTGAAGCGAAGCTGGTCTGCATAACCAATGTGCTGATATTGGCAGCCGCCACACTTACCGAAATACGGGCACGGTGGAGAACTGCGCAGCTTCGAGGGCTCGAGAACCTGATCGAGGGCTGCGTAGGAGAACCCCGGCTTCTGATTGACGATGCTCGCCTGGACGCGTTCTCCTGGCAGCACATAAGGGATGAATATCGTTTTCGCGCGCTCCCCCGAATTGACACGAGCGAGGCCGTCGCCGCCATAGATCAACTTTTCAATCGTGAGTTCCACGCTTAGTCACATGTAAAACAAGCTAAGCCGCGGCAACGAGTAGCGCTCTAGAAGTCTCTTATGCAGGAACTGCTTCTGCAATTGATCGATCTGCGCAGCATTCATCTTGCCGCGATACGCAGCGATCTGCCGATCGGCCTCTGCGTGGATGGCGACAAGCTCCTCTTCGGTCGTTGAACTCAACAATGCCGCTTGAATCCTTTCTTCGAGGACGGTGAGTCTACGTTCAACATCTTCCAGGTGCAGCCGCTTGTTCGAATTCTGTTTCAAATCGTCGGCGATCGCCATCAAAGAATCGGCGGCTTCGCGCACTACCTGCTCCGGCAAGCCTTGCAATTTTGCGACGCGCAATGAGGCCGAATTTTTTGTCACGTAAGCCTCCACATCCTCAGGGGCAAGTCCGGTATCGCGGTCCGCTGGAGCGCGCTTCGCCCCAACTGCGGCCTCCTTCATGTCCTCCGCTGCCGCGAGAACCTCCTGCGAGCAGAAGCCGAGGCTGTTTACCTTACGAGTTTTTCTGGGCTTGCGGTCATACGTGTCAAAAGCCGCGTCGATGCCGCGCAGCACGGCTTCGAGCGGCACTCCAGCTTCCTTCCAAATCTCAATCAACGCCCAATCCAGCGTCGATAGCAAAAGAAGAGTGCCTCGGCGTCGCTGAAAATGCTCTTCGATTTCCGTGAAGTAGTTGAAATAGTTCAACGATCTATTTCAACACGAGTGCGATCCCCACCGGCAGAAACTCATCCGCTGCCGCTGACGGTACTGACGATGGACACGACTGCAGCGATCGTCAGTACCATTCCCGGTAGGGAATGGGTCAGAGTGCGTTTGCGTAGAACGTAAGTCGTTATGACCCAGGAGTCGGTGGGCTGCAAAGTGACAGACGATGGAGCTCCAGCAGGCGCTCACACCATTTACTTTGACGAATCAAAGCATCTGACTCATGCTCCTGCTATGTTGAGTCCCGACATGCAGCGGCTGTTTCGGGCGTATCCGAAGATCTACCTTGCCTGTCATCGGCAGCATCTCCGCGATGACGAGAGCGGCCGCGTGCTGACCGCTCATATGGCGGGCATACTCGACCATCTCGATCCACAGAATACGAGGGTGATATCGGAGCTGGCGCGGCACATGAGCGTGACCGAATCGACGATGTCGCTTCAAGTCAGCAAGCTCGAGGGCCTTGGATACGCGCGGAGAATTCGCGATCGCGGCGACGGCCGTCGCATCGGCGTGAGACTTACCGCGGCAGGAGCGCGCGTGCGTGAACAGAACTCGGTGCTTGATCCCGATCTGGCGAAAGAGATGCTTTCGTTGCTCAAAAGCGACGATCAAGAGACTGCATTGCGCGGTCTTGAACTATTAGGCGGCGCAGCCGAGACTCTGATGGAGAAACGTCGTTTGCGAAGAACAAAGGCAGCGAAATGAGGATCACGTTCATTATCGTCGGCATCGTCGCGGCAGCGATTGCGATCATAGTCGTCATCGGCGCGATGCTGCCCAAGCACCACATCGTTACGCGCTCAGCATTCATCAAGGCTTCGCCCGAGCAAGTCTTTCAACTGATCTCAGGGCCACCGGAGTGGCGCACAGACTTGAAGACCTATTCTGTGGCTGAGGAAGGTGAAAAGTACTTGGTTCGCGAGACAGACAAGCACGGTCAGACGATTACGTACGAACGGGTGGAGTATCGCCCCCCAACTTTGCTGAAGACGATCATCATCGACAAGAACCTTCCCTTCGGCGGCGGGTGGACGTGGAATTTGCACCCGCAGAATGACGGCACTCTCGTGACAATTACTGAAAACGGAGAAATCTACAATCCTGTATTTCGCTTCGTCTCGCGGTTTCTGATTGGCTACACGCGAACCATCGACAACTATCTCACCAGGCTTGCTCAAGTGGCGGAAAGCCGTCGTTAGTGCCGCGTGAAGATGCCTGCCGTTCCGTAGCCCAGTGCCAACGCCACTACAGCGGTTCCTCCGGCAATTGGCGCAAAGTGGCGACGCACGTTGCGTTTAATGTCGGTGCGCTCGCGGATTTCATGCCGTACAACTGAGCGAAGCTCACGGACGCCATTGTGCAGCGCCCGACGCTGTTCGGCGGCCCGTTTTTCCAAAATTTCTGCGGGGAGGTTTGGTTGTGCTTGCGTCATGCCTGTGACCTCGCTTCATGCTGAATCCAGATCTGGTCCTCTTTCAAAACACGCAAAGTGCGTGTAGGAGCCAGTCCTGCTTGGGTAAGCTCTCGCCGGCCCAGATAGAACATGCCGATCGCGATCAAGAAATATCCTGCGGTGACGATCAGAGCGCCGTAGCACCACGCATACGCGCTGCCGTAGAACACACCCGCGAAGAACGCGATGAATGCGAACGTCAGTGCCAAAAACATAACCACTCCGAAGAGGGCAGCCACTGCCAACATTGGTATGGCGACCTTCCAGATGCCAACTTTCTCCTTCATCTCCTGCGAGAGCATCTGCAGACGTGTGGAGATGAAGTCGCGAGCATCGCTCTTCAGCTCGGCAACGACTTGTCCGATGGTTCTGTTGTTCTCAGTAACGACTTGCATTGCGTGACCTCACAATCCGGAGTGAAACTCCCAGCAAGAACGCCGCAACAGCGATGCCGCCGAGCACGTGCAATGGCTTTTCCTGGATGAATCGTTCGCTTTGCAGCCGTGCCTGCTGCGCTTTC
>DATEMI010000289.1:0-5262 GCA_035275665.1 Terriglobales bacterium
TCTTGATGCGCGACACGGGAATGAGAAATCAAAGGGAACTCTACCGGATGCGCATCGAGAATCTCGATTGGGAAAAAGGCGTGATTTTCGTGCCCGATAGTAAGACCGCCGAAGGGCGACGGCTTGTTCCGATGAGCCGTCGCGTCACTGAGCTATTGCGTGCACGCCGCGGCACCAAGAGCGAGGGCTGGGTGTTTCCGTCGAGCCGTGCAGCTTCTGGGCACCTGCGTTCAATCGATCGCCTGTTCAGGGAGGCGCGCCGTAAAGCCGGCCTTCCGAAAGAGCTGGTTCTTTATTGTGCGCGTCATGACTACGGCACTAGGGTCCTTTCGCGGACCGGGAACCTGGCTGCTGTCATGCGGACGATGGGGCATCGTGACGTAGAGACTGCGATGCAGTATCAACATCCCGAAATAGAAGTTGTTCGCGCTGCGTTGGACTACGCCGCGCCGAACAGCATTGATGAAACACGGGTGTAGCGAAAGTAGGTTGCGACACCTTTCACGGCACACCCGAAGAATCCTAACCTCGGCAAGTCATTGACAATTCTGGGGAATGTGCTTAAGAAGAGAATCCTTCACGAATAATCGGCAATTTACCGGCTAAAAATTGGCACCGAGATTCAAGGTGAGATGAGTTCGCTCCTCCTCCCGCTGAGTTCTTGTGGCAACTATGCAAGATCTCGCTCGCGGCCGCAAATGTTTGCAGCGTCGGAGTATCCCAGACAGCGCCACCCCCAGCTGCAAAATGGGCTTGCTTTATTCCATAAACATGCGATAACAGAATTGATCCCACTGAAAAAATGAGTGCAGATTGGCCGGTCAATCGGCCGTTATACGGCCTGAAGGCGTTCTCGGCTAAAATCACCACTGACATCAATGACTTGCCGGCAACCAGCCCGCACGGAAGTCGCTTCAACATTTCGAGAAAATTTGCGAGTTTTAACTGATCCGCACGAGACACGTGGCACAGCAACGGCACACCAAACTCCGGAGATTCCTTCTCGTCGCTCGCTTCCATTTTCTTGTCGACGCCAAGAGTCGTAACCCCAGCTATTCGAGAAAACAATAGGAAAATGCTGAAGGATGAAGGATGAGCAGGGCGCCAGTGGGTGCGCTATTAAGCGTTGGATCGCTTCTGCCCGTACTTGTCGATGCCCAGTCGCCGGATCTTTGATTCCAGCGTTTGGCGTGGTATCCCGAGTTTCGCGGCTGCTCCTGAAGGTCCGGAAATCCGCCCATGGGTTTCGGCCAGAGCCGACTCGATCATTTCCACTTCACGATCTTCCAATGCCGAAAGGCCTTCGTGCAGCGATGACTCTTCCGAATCACGTTCGAGCCAGCTCTCGTCAACGACGAAGGTATCGGCTTCACAGAGGATCACTGCACGTTCTACGACGTTCTGCAGTTCGCGAATATTTCCCGGCCAATTGTAGGTTTGTAACTGCTCCAGCGTCTGCTTGCCCATATGACGGATGTTTTTGCCCGCATCTTTAGCGAAGCGCCCGACGAAGTACTCCACGAGCAGTGGAATATCTTCCGAGCGTTCGCGCAGCGGCGGTACGGCGATGGGAAAGACGTTCAACCTGTAGAAAAGATCCTGGCGGAAGGTTCCGGCCGCTACGGCAGCGGGTAGATCGCGATTGGTTGCCGCGATCAACCGGACATCGACTGAGATCGGATGATTACTGCCCACCCGCTCAAACTCCCTTTCTTGCAATACCCGCAAGAGCGCAATCTGTGTCTCCATGGGGAGTTCACCGATTTCATCCAGGAACAGCGTACCTCCGTTAGCAGCTTCGAATCTCCCCACACGCCGTTGCAGTGCGCCGGTGAAGGCTCCCTTTTCATGCCCGAAAAGCTCGGAAGCAATTAGCGATTGCGGAATCGCAGCACAGTTGACCTTCATAAAGGCTTTGTTTGCGCGTTTGGATCTCCGATGCAGTGCACGCGCAATCAACTCCTTGCCAGTGCCGGTTTCACCCAGAATGAGGACCGTCGAATCGGAAGGTGCAACCTTCTCCACCTTCTTGAGCAACTGGCCCATGGGTGTCGAAGAACCGACAATTTCCTCAAACATCGAAGAGCGATCGATTTCCTCTCGTAGAACGAGGTTCTCGTTCTGGAGGCGCTCTTCGGCCTTCTTACGCTCGTCGATGTCGGTTCCCGTAACATACCAGCGGATGATCTTGCCAGATTCGTCTCTTAACGGGTTGTACTGAGAGAGATGCCAACGCCACTCCCCGTTCTTGAATAAGCGCATTTCCAGCTCGAAGGGAACTCCTTGCAGTAATCCCGTACGACGCTTATCGCGCACCGGTTCGAAATCGCCTGGATGGCAAGAGCCGGGGAAGGACCCTTCATTCTTCGCATCGCTCCGAGTGAGTCCCAATTGACTCCAGGCTACCCGGTTCGCGTAAAGCCTTGTGCCATCAGGAGTCAGTGTCACGATTGGATTAGCAATAGCATCCGTGATGGTGTGAAGACCTGTGACATCCTGTGCCGCGCCGACGTACTCCAGCCGACCATCCATATCTCGAGTTGCATGGGCAAACAAATGTATATGCTTGACAGACTGGTCAGGCATGAGCAGTCGGTGGTGGTATTCGAAATCCTGGGCGGCATTTCGGGCCCTTTCGATCATGTCCTGCAACAACTGAAGGTCATCAGGATGAACTCGGCTGCCAATCCGCTCGAGCGTCACTGGCAGGCGCTCATCGAATTCAAAAATGCGATAAAGCTGCTCTGACCAGATGATTTCGTCGGTCGCTATACGCCAAGAGAATGTGCCAGTTCGGCTATGACGTTGGCCTTCCGCGAGAAATGCCTCACTTCGTTGCAACTCCTGCTCGGCCCGCTTGCGGTCGTCAATGTCGGTTCCTGTAGCGTACCACCGGATGATCTTGCCAGATTCGTCTTTTAGGGGGTTGTACCGAGTGAGATGCCAGCGATATTGCCCGCTTTTAGACCAGATGCGAAACTCCAGATCGAATGGGTCCCCACGAACAAGCCTCTCTCGGCGCTCGGCCTGAAGGCGGTTTGCGTCGTCGGGATGGACCACACGATCCCAAAAGCCTGGTTCATCCAGGGCATCAGAGCTGAAGCCCGTGAGATCCAGAAGCACTTGATTACCGTAGAGTGTTGTGCCATCAGGCGCCATGACCACGATCGGATTAGCAATAGCATCGGTGATCGTGCGAAGGTCTTGCTCACTTTGGCGTAGCTTCTGCTCGGCACGCTTGCGGTCGTCGATGTCAGTTAGGAGGAAGTACCACGCGGTTATCTGACCTTCCGCATTCCGCACCGGGCGACCACGAGACTGGAACCATCGGTAAGCACCATCAGCGCGCCGACAACGCACCTCAATATCACAGGCCTGTCCCGCTTCGATCGACCTTCTAAGCGTCTCGACTACACGAGGAAGGTCGTCAGGATGACAGGCATCCCCACGGGTCCAGTCCTTCAATTCCTCACTTGTTTTGCCGAAATACTCCAGGATCTGTTGGTTAACAAACTCCACCTCGCCCGCTGGGCTCATCGTGTGTACGAACCCGGGAATGTTATTGGTTATTGTGCGAAGATCGGCCTCGCTCTGCAGTAGTTTCTCCTCGGCGCGCTTACGGTCGTCGATGTCGATTGCCGTAACGTACCAACGGATGATCTCGCGAGACTGATCATTATCACTTTGCTCATCGTGGACCGGTGTGGCAGCGATCTGGAACCAGCGATACTCTCCGTCGAAGCGGCGAAGACGCATTTCTGTCGTACCAGCCTCCTGTGATTGCGTGAGATCGTGCCACCAGGTTTCGAGCTGTTGAATATCGTCCCGATGGACAGCCGATTTCCAATCGGATTTGTATAACTGGTCCGAGGAAAGGCCGGTGTAATCCTGAAATCTCGGATTGAAGAAATCGAGGGAGCGATCCGAGTTGGCAGACCAGGCAAGTGATGGAACGCGATCGAGGAAAGTGTGTAGTGTCAACGGAGCTCGGCTTTCACTGTTAATCGCAGTCGTTGATAAACCCAGTCGAGACGGCAAGCCTTCATGTCGCTCCGTGCGCTGAATAGAGTCCCTCGATTCCATAGCAATGCTCCACAAACCGACCTGTCTTAGACGCCAGTAGCCTGCGGTGTCATCTGATTGAGTGCGATCCGCCTTTACCTGCTTCTCCTTTATGAGTGCGAAATGACTTTTTCTCACAGCTGGGGCCGGACGAGAATTCCCAATTTGCGAATCCGATAGGCCAGGGTAGTGCGCCTCATCCCCAGCTTGGCCGCCGCGCCTCTGGGTCCCCCAGTGACCCAGTTAGATTCCTTCAGAGCGCGCAATACGTGCTCCCGCTCCATCTCTTCCAGTGTGGACAAGTCGGTTTGTGAACTCTGGACTGTCTCTTGTGTCAATTCGTGCAAGGGGGCGCGCAGCAAGGTTCCGGGTGAAAGGATCACAGCTCGCTCGATGAAGTTCTGCAACTCCCGCACATTCCCTGGCCAGGCATAGTCTTTGAGTCCTTCCATAGTCCTGGGTGAGATTGTTTCGATGTGTCGGTTCATTCGTTGGGAATATTTCTCAACGAAGTGACCAACGATGAAAGGTATATCCTCGCGCCGATCGCGTAAAGGAGGAACCGTCAGCGGGAACACATGCAGGCGGTAGTACAGATCGCTCCGGAACGTCCGCTCTGCGACCATCTGCTTCAGATCACGGTGTGTGGCCGCGATCACGCGTACATCCACTTGCTGAGTCCGCGTGCTGCCCAGCCGTTCAAATTCACGCTCCTGCAGAACCCGCAACAGCTTGGGCTGCAGCTCGAGAGGAATATCTCCAACTTCGTCCAGGAACAAAGACCCGTTGTCTGCCAGTTCGAAACGGCCGGGCCTTCGCATGATTGCCCCCGTGAAGGCACCTTTCTCATGCCCGAACAATTCACTTTCTAGTAGGCCAGAAGGTATGGCGGCGCAATTCACCTTGATAAACGGCCGATCGCGTCGGCCGCTTCGATTGTGAACGGCCTGGGCGATCAACTCTTTTCCGGTGCCCGTTTCGCCCTGAATCAGCACGCTAGAGTCGGTTGGGGCTACGACCTCCACCTCTCGGAGGACCCGGCGCAGGGCCGCGCTTCGGCCGACGATTTGTTCAAAGCCCGCCTCACTACTTGGTTCATCGCACGTGTAATCCTTTTCCTCGGGGCTCTCCAGCGTCTCCGCTTCGTTGTACTCGAACGGCATATGCGACGGCATTTCTATCGGCATTTTCACTTTGTCG
>DATEMI010000290.1:0-7331 GCA_035275665.1 Terriglobales bacterium
ATTCGCGGTCGCAACGAACTTGTGGCGCAGCTGCTGGGCAGCGCGAGCAAGAAGATTCGGCAGCAAGGAAACAGCGACATCGGAGCCAATGTTGCCAGCGGCTCTTATCCCACTGACGCGATGATCGTGATTCCGTGCAGCATGGGAACGCTGGCGCGTGTGGCAAACGGACTCGCCGGCAATTTGATCAAGCGCGCCGCCGATGTGTGTCTGAAAGAAAAACACCCGCTGGTGCTTTGCATCCGCGAGACTCCGCTCAACAAAATTCACATACGCAACATGTACCGCGCGGCGGATGCGGGCGCAACGATCTATCCGCTGATTCCCACCTTCTACAACCACCCGAAATCTTTCGAAGAAATGGCGCGACAGTTCGCGTACCGTGTGCTCGCACATATCGGGTTGCGCCAAGATGACGCGTATGAGTGGAAGGGAAATTAAGGAGCCGAAAATCTTTGGACCTGCGGCCGCCCTCGGCCGGGTTTTGGCGCAGTATCTAAGAACTACGCATTTTGGATTTCTCGGCTTCAGCGGCAAAGACAAAACCCGCGCGAGGGGGCGCGCCGGTCCGAAGATTGATATGTCTTATTTTTCTGATTTGCCCTTTCCCTCATACCAGAGCCACTCGTAGTCGTCAGGATGCTGCACTAGTCCCGCGCGGACCGGGTTCATGATGATGTATTCGCGGAACTTCTCGAACTGGCCGCTACGCGGCATTCGGTCGAAGGCTTCGTTGAGCCACATTCTGCCGCTGCGATTCAGAGCTTTGTTTACCTTGTGAACCGACGCACTTTTGATGTCTTTGACAGTTTCATAAATTGGAGGTTCCACTCCGTTGTGGTTTTCTAGGACGGTCAGCAGCAGGTGCACATGGTCAGGCATCACCACGCATGCATGCATCCTAACGCGGCGTTGGTGCTCATACATGCAGCTCGCAAATACTATGCTTCGGGCTTCTGGAGGCAATATCCACCATTTGTATGTTGAGAAGCTTATGAATAATGTCGGGATAACTTGGACGTGAGGCAGCTTGCGACGATATCGATACGGATCGCGTTCAAGTTTGAAGTATTTCAAGAGGCGGAAGGATAGCAAAGCTTAGATGAGAATCCAACCCGATGAACACAACGAGATGGACCACCGGACCGACGCGCGCCCTCGCGCGGGTTTTTGTTCGGGAAAACAGACCAGCTGGTTTTCACATTCTGGAGGTCTTAAGAAAAACCCGGCCGAGGCGGCCGCCGGTCCGGGTTCATGGTTGTTCGTCGATTCCCGAATCGGGGCGTATTGGTCAGCCGGGACGAAAACCCGCGAGGGCGCGCGTCGCTCCACCAATGTTCTTTACTAGCGTCTCACCAGCTCCGCGAACTCTCCCAGCTCCTGCTGATTCAAATCCGAAACGGCGCAGTAATACATGCCATCCTGCGTCCACTCGATCAAATTGAACCCCTGCTGTGCGGTTGCGTGAGGAGACTCATCTCCGCTCTTTGCCGGCCAGGTGAACAGGTTGATCACGTGCTTGCGGCGTTGATAAACGATCGCGGCTGCTGATTGGCCATGGACATAATCGAGGCGGCCGCCGATGAGTTCAAAGCCGTCGGCGCTCAAGTCTCGCACGCGTGGCGAGAAGTCGAGCTTGCCGGTGAACCATGGCTTCACCGTGTGCTGATCGGAGGTCAGTACGTCGGTCAGATGAGTGGCCATGAGAGACCGCACGTGATCGGCGACGAGCTCTCGGGCCAGCGTCTGATCGCGACGATTGCCGGAATAGAGGAGCAGTCCTCCAATCGCGATCAGCAGGCAAGCCGCTGCTGCAGCCCAGTTCCACCATGGGAGTGTACGTATTTTCTGCTCGCGAACCGGCGGGCGATCGGCTTCCTGCAACTGCTGCATCAACTTTTCGCGGAGGTCATCGCTTGCGGCATAGCGCAGCTCCGGAGCGGCGATTGCAGCTCTCAGCGCGCGGAAGCTTGCGACTTGCTGGGCACAATCGGCGCACTCGGCGAGGTGGTCTTCCAGTTCCATGCTGCGCACGAGGTCCAGCTCGTCATCGATGTAAGCGTGCAATAAATTGCGTTGTGCGTGGCTGGTCATGGCTGTTTCACCTCCGTTCTGCGCTCGCTCGCGATCAGTTGGCGCAACATGCTTCGGGCTCGCGACAGGCGCGACATCACCGTTCCCAGCGGGGATTCGGTTGCCGCCGCAATCTCTTTGTAGGACATCTGCTCGAGCTCGCGCATGAGGATGACTTCGCGATACTCAGGCGGTAGAGCCTCAATCGCGCTCCTCACCTGTTCTACCGTGGCACGGCGCAGAACGTCGGACTCCGGCGTGAGCGAGAGTTCCAGATCGGTGTGCAGATGCTCGTCGAACTCCATCGAGTTCTGCTGTGGTGACTGCCGGCGGATCCACGTGAAGTACGTATTGCGAACGATGGCCAGCAGCCACACCCGGCCATCTTCTCCGCGGAAGCCGTCGAAGAAGCGAAATGCCCGCAGCAATGCCTCCTGAGCCACATCTTCGGCGTCGGCCGGATTGCGGGTCATCCAGCGCGCGAGATTGTAGGCGGAATCGAGATGCGGCAGCACCAGCCTCTCGAAGCGAGCCATCTTTTCGCGGGAATTCGCGTCGGCTTCCATTCGGATGATTAGACTCGCGGCTCGAGAATTCTATTCCGGGATTTGCAACTTTGATGGTTTGAGCTGGTTTGTGAATGCTTGAAACGCGGACGTTTGACGTGCCAATTTGGAATTAGACGTGCTGACAATGAGCGCGGAGATTTCGCTTGACTTTCGCTTCGATTCGTCATAGCACGAAGATAGGAGCATGAATCGAAGTGCCAACAGCGCTCGCCTCGGGTCTGCAGATGCTCATTCGCAGCAATGCCGAATCGGGCATCGCCGCGGGTGGCACATCCGTGATGAGATCTCATGGGATCTGACGAGATTCTGACGAGATCAACGACGGGATATCTCATAAGCCGCGACGAGATATCGGTACGGCATTCGATGAGATCGGATGAGATTAGATGAGATCAGACGAGATCAAAGCTTCAATGGAGCCAAGCTATTGTTTTCGCGTCGCCATTATCTCGGGTTTCGGTAAGGAAGCTGCTCTATGGTAAAGAGAACGCTGGCAGTACCCTGTGGAAGAAGCAGGGTTATGCTCTGGACGTTGAGGATAATCTATTACGGTTCCTCCGGTGAAAACCGACGCTTGCCCTTCCAGGTAAGCCTTTGCTGATCAGTCGTCTATCGCTTAGATAGGCGGCGAATCTAAGGCTCACTACTCACTTAAACTGGAATCACCTCACGATGGATGTAATCAGTACAGTTGAAACGCGGCTGGCGCACCCGGTCATTCAGCGATTCTTCGAAGTCTCGCTCTATTTCATGCTCTTCACCGGTTTCGCCGCGTTGGCGGGGACAGGCAAGCTGGATGGTTCCTCGATCCTCATCGGACTCTTCGCTCTGCTGGTCAAGGGGTTCTTGCTGATCCGGCGCAGTAGCGTTCTTATCCCAGAGCGCTGGACGAATTACCTGACGCTCGGGTACCTGTTTTTCTTCGCGTTCGACTACTTCCTGCTTTCGCGCACCTTTCTCGGCGGCATCGTGCACATGGTGCTCTTTGCGGCCATCGTGAAGATCTTCTCCGTGCACCGCGACCGCGATTTTGTGTACCTGGCGATCCTCTCATTCGGCATGGTGCTCACGGCTTCCGTGCTCACCGTGGATTCGCTGTTCTTCGCCATCTTTTGCGTGTTTGTGCTGCTAGCGGTCATGACATTCGTCAGCATGGAGATGCGGCGTGCCTGGATTGCTGCCCAGCCGAACGTGCTCTCAGAGACACGCAAGATTCGCGATCTCGGTCGAGTTCCGGGAGCCCTGGCCGGAGCCTGCGTCCTGCTGGTAGTCACGATCGTGATTGGGACGGTGGCCTTGTTCTTTCTCGTACCCCGCAAAGCTACCGGAGGATATTTGAGCGCGTTCGCTGCCCGGAATGGGATATCAACCGGCTTCAGCGAAGAAGTGCGACTGGGCGAGATCGGCGAGATTCAGCAGTCGAATGATGTTGTGATGCATGTGAAGTTTGCAGCAGGTTCGCGAGTACCCGCGGAACTGCGCTGGCGCGGCATCGCTCTCACCAACTTCGACGGACGCCGCTGGACCACCGATCGCAATGAGGAAATGATGGTCCCCAGCACCAGCGGCCTGCTGCCGTCTCTCAGCCGCTTACCCCGAATCGCCGTCGGCGGGACTGAACGCGTTGCATATGACGTGTCGCTGGAGCCGTTTGGATCTCGTGTGTTTTTTGTAATCCCGCAGGCGCTCGCAATCAACGGCCGCTATCGAATGATTGCCGTTGACCTGAACAACGACACCATTTTTAACGCCGACACCTCGCGCGGAATCACCGATTACAGCGTGATATCGGAGGTGCTGGCGCCAATGTCCGGCGGCCGATCGACGGAAGAAGGTCCAATTGTTGACGAGCGGTACCTGAAATTGCCCAACTACGTCGACGCACGTATCCCAGCGTTAGCGAAGCGAATCACGGAGAAGGAATCAACAAATTTTAGAAAAGCCTCGGCGATTGAAAGCTACCTTTCGACGCATTATGGATATACCTTGCAGCTTCCGCTCGTTCCGCCGAAAGATCCTGTCGCTAACTTCCTTTTCGAACGCAAGATGGGTCATTGCGAATACTTTGCGTCCTCGATGGCGGTGATGCTGCGCACCATCGGAATTCCCTCCCGCATCGTGAATGGATTCCGCGGAGGCGTGTACAACGACATCACCGGCAGCTACATCGTTCGTGCGCGCGACGCTCATTCGTGGGTGGAAGCGTATTTCCCGGAATACGGCTGGTACACCTTCGATCCCACCCCAGGCGGCGCGCAACCCGCTGCAGGAGGATTCAATCGCGCGTTCCTCTACGTGGATGCGATGCGCGAATTTTGGCACGATTGGGTGGTCAATTACGACACTGGTCACCAGGCTTCCCTCGCCTTGTCGGCGGCGCGCCATGGACGCTCTGAATTCGAGCACTTGCGAGACTGGTTTGTTTCCATCTACGAACGCAGCGTGCGCGGCGCCAGCGCCGTAGGCGACAACATTCAAAGACATGCCGAGGCATGGATCTGGTGGACCGCCGCTGCGTTACTTTTCCTCTTTTCGTTTTTGGCGGGTCCGAAGTTGAATCGAGCGATTCGCCGCTTGCAGATCGCTCGCAAGCCTAGACTCGAACCCCACTCCGCCGCGACCATCTGGTATGGCCGCGCACTACGACTACTCTCGAAGAGGGGTATCAGGAAATCCGGCACACAGACTGCGCAGGAGTTTCTGCTGGCCGTTCCGAGTGCGGCGATTCGCCGCCACGTGGAGCGGTTTACAGTGCACTACGAGCGCGCCCGCTTTGGCGACTCCGCTCCGGACGCAGAGAAGCTGCCGGAGCTGTATCGAGAGTTGGAAGAAGAAGTGAGCGCCCGTTGAAGCAAGTTCAGCTCAGTTCGGCTGCTAAAATATAGAGATTACATGCCCACAGAAGTTTCTACTGAGATCGCTCCCACACAAGTCACCAGTGCCTCTCAGAGCGAGAACCCTCGCAAGAAGGTCGGCTTTGTAAGCCTTGGCTGCCCGAAGAACCTCGTCGATAGCGAAGTCATGATGGGGATGCTGAGCGAGGCAGGAGCGGAAATCACGCAGGATGCAGGCGCCGCAGACGTAATTGTCGTGAATACTTGCTCGTTTATCGATTCGGCGAAGCAGGAATCGGTAAATGCCATTCTCGAAATGGCTCAGCACAAAACCTCTGGACGAGCACAAAAACTGATCGTTGCTGGCTGTCTGGTGGAGCGCTATCGAAGCGAGATCCAGAAGAACATTCCTGAAGTCGATGCTGTAGTCGGCACGGGGGAACTTGAACGAATCCTTCAAGCCGCGGAAATTAGACGGCATGCAAAGCAGGCCTCGCAGCCCGACTCACCATTCAAAATCCTGGTCGATCGGGGGCCCAGCGCAGTTCGAACGCATTCACGTCCTGAAGGAGACGCTCGTGCTGCAAATGGACGGTTCTCGCGCGCCGAATGGGATGGAGCAATTGCAGATTTACCGAATTATCTTTACGACGAGAAGACTCCCCGTCTGCTTGCGACCGGTAGGACGTCGGCGTATTTGAAGATTGCCGAAGGTTGCGATCATCCATGCAGCTTCTGCATTATTCCTCAGCTTCGCGGAAAGTTTCGTTCGCGGCATTTCGAATCAGTAATTGTGGAGGCGCGACGGCTCGCTGCGAATGGAGTCCGCGAACTCACGCTGATCGGACAGGACACCACCTGCTACGGCGAAGATCTTGGCCTGAAAGATGGGCTGGCGCTCCTTCTGGCTCGGTTGGCAGAAATCGAAGAACTTCGCTGGATCCGTTTCCTGTACGCATATCCGAACAAGATTACAGGCCGCCTGCTTGATACCATCGCGACGCACGAGAGGATCTGCTCGTACATCGATGTCCCCCTCCAGCATTCTTCTGCTTCCGCGCTCAAGCGCATGAAGCGCGGCGGCAGCTCCGATATTTTCCTGAAAAGCATCGAGAAGATGCGATCAACCATTCCCAATTTGACACTTCGAACTTCGTTCATAGCAGGGTTCCCGGGCGAAACAGAAGCTGAGTTTGAAGAGCTGTGTGACTTCGTGCGCGCCGCTCGCTTCGATTGGATGGGCGTCTTCGCCTATTCCGATGAAGAAGGAGCCGCAGCGTTCAAGCTCGACAAGAAAGTTTCTGCGCGAGAAATCGAGCACCGCCGCAATAAGCTCATGCGCATTCAGCAACAGATCAGCCGCAGGTCCAAGAAGAAATTGCTCGGAAAGCAGTTCGATCTACTGGTCGAAGGCCCCTCCGAAGAGACCGATCTACTCTGGGAAGGCCGCACCGTGATGCACGCTCCAGAGATCGACGGAAAGGTCTTCATCAATGACTTCGGAGACCATGAGCAGTTGATTCGAGGCGAGTTTCATCGCTGCGAAATCACCGAAGCGCACGATTACGATCTGGTCGCGCGCATCATCTGATGTATTGATCTATGGCCCGCAAGAAAGCACTTAGTCTGCGCTGCCCGACTTGCCGAAGGATCGTCCTTCGCTCCGACGAGCACTTCCCGTTCTGCAGCGATCGCTGCCGCCTGATCGATTTAGGAAAGTGGGCCAGCGGAGGCTACCGCATCAGCTCTCCTGTGCTCGATCCTGAGCTGCTTGAGGAAATTGAGCAACGCCCGCAATCCAACCCAGAGAACGATGAGCACAAGCGGCATTAGCTACAAGTAAACGTGGAGCCGG
>DATEMI010000291.1:0-8211 GCA_035275665.1 Terriglobales bacterium
CTCGCGCTTCAAAGATTTGCTTGGGAAAGACGAGTACACGGCGAAATCAGTGAGCCTGCTTGAAAAGGCTGAAGTCCCGAACGACTGCACGGTGCTGGTGATCGGCGGCCCCAGCGGGGATTATCAGCAGCCCGAAGTCGACGCCATTAAAAAGTACGTCGAGAACGGTGGGCGCGCGCTGGTGATGCTCGATCCTCCGCTCAAGGTCGGTCGCTCTCAGATTGCCGAGAACGACGCACTCACGAATGTGCTCCAGAGCTGGGGCGTAACGGTCGATAAAGATCTGATTCTCGATTTGAATCCGATCGGGCAGCTCGCGGGGCTTGGTCCACAGGTTGCGCTCGTCACCAGCTATGACTCGCATCCGATCGTGGGTGAGCTCAAAGGCAGCGCAACGGGATTCCCCTTGTCACGGTCTTTGACTATCAAGAATGGCGACAAGACGACTGTTGAGAAACTTTTCAGTACTTCGGACACGAGTCTTGCGACAAGCAACCTGAGCAGTCCGGAAGTGAAAACCAGCGATCCGAACAACAAGAAAGGGCCGCTGCTCATCGCCGCCGCAGGAACCTACAACACCGGCAAGGAGAACTCCCAAGGACGCTTTGTTGTGGTCGGCAGCTCGATGTGGGCTGGAAATTCGTTTATCACTTTTAATGGCAATAGCGATCTGGCGCTGAACGCGATCAACTGGCTCGCGTCGGATGAGGACCTGATCTCGATTCGTCCGAAAGATCGTGAAGATCGCCGGATTACGATGACCACCGCCCAGCTTCACTGGGTGCGCACCACCAGCCAATTCCTGATGCCGCTAGTCATGATAATCGGCGGCGTCTTTGTTTGGTGGAGGAGAAGGTAGCCGTGCGTGGTTCGCTTCGCGGCTCCGCAGCTTCGAGGCTTCGCAGTTAAATGAAGAATCGTGGACTATTGTTTGCCGCAGCAGTGCTCGCCGCTCTAGGCGGTGTTCTGTATTGGTCGAATCATCACAAGCCAGCTGAGACCGTGCAGGCGGCGGTGGATACTCCGCCGAAGATTCTTTCGCTCAATGACTCCGATGTAAATCGTATCGAGCTGAAGAAAAAAGACGGCGCAGATCTCGTCCTGCAAAAGCAGGACGGGAAATGGCAGATCACGTCACCGCAGCAATTACGTGTCGACGATTCTGCTGTTTCGGGAATGATTTCGAGCCTGTCATCACTTAGCTCGGATCGACTCGTCGAAGACAAAGCCGATAATGTCGCTCAATTCGGGCTTTCCTCGCCTGCGCTCGAAGTCGATGTGAGCGGGAAGAACGACACGCATAAACTGCTGATCGGCGACGACACTCCAACCGGCGGCGGTTCGTATGCCAAGCTTGAAAGCGATCCCCGCATCTTCACCATCGCGAGCTACACGAAAAGTAACATCGATAAGAGCGTCAACGATCTCCGCGATAAGCGCCTGGTGACAGCCGAGCCCGACAAGGTCAGCCGCATCGACTTGAACGCCAACGGCCAGCAGCTTGAATTCGGGCGTAACAAAGACCAATGGCAGATTCTGAAGCCGAAACCCCTGCGCGCCGACAGCTTTGCCGTCGATGAACTCGTTCGCAAGCTGACCGATGCCAAAATGGACCTCAGCTCCGACGACCAGAAAAAGGCCGCTTCGGCTTTTGCTGCCGGCAAACCGGTCGCAACGGCGGTGCTGACGACCGATTCGGGAAATCAGGAGCTTCAGGTCCGCAAAAACAAGGATGACTACTACGCCAAATCGAGCATCGTGGCCGGGGTGTACAAAGTCTCGACCGATGTGGGCGAGGGTCTCAACAGGAAACTTGACGACTTCCGCAATAAGAAGTTGTTTGAATTCGGCTACACCGACCCCGATAGGATCGAAATTCGCAAAAATTCCCAGCCTTACTTCCTGACCAAAGGCGGCGACGACTGGTGGTCAGGCGACGGCAAGAAGCTTGACCTCGCCAGCGCTGAAGCTGTCCTCGATAAACTGCGAGATCTCCAAGCGACCAAATTCGTCGATTCCGGATTTGGAACTCCCATCCTGGAAGCGTATGTCGCCTCGAACAACGGCAAGCGAGTAGAGAAGGTTCAGGTTTCTAAATCGGGAACCGCCTACATCGCTAAACGAGAGAATGACCCCAGCCTCTACGTGCTCGACTCGAAAGCTGTCGAGGATCTACAGAAGGTTGTTAGTGATCTCAAGCCCGCGGAAGCCCAGAGTGCGAAGAAGTAGTCCGATGAATCAAATTGCGATTTGAAGCTCTCGAGTGTTCGCGGTGATCCAGCTCGCAACCGGAGTGCGCAAGGCGAAGTGCATGCGAACGTCTTCCGCATCGAGCTCGCGCCATGATCCGTCTTTCGGACGGAACTGCACTTGACCGTCGAAAATTCGATATTCGTTATAGGTGCCCGGAAATTCCAGGCGGAATGAAGGCAAGTAGTGCTCCATGGCTATTTCAGGGATAGATGCCAACTTGTGCCAATCCGGAACTGCTGCCCGAAATTCTTATTTAATTTTTCCTACGAAAATGAAGTAAGAACCTGGCCAAAGCGGAGCAGGAATCGAGCCTCTCGGACGAGCCGTGATCACCACGTTATAGGCTCCCGCCGTGATTAAACTCTCAAGTGGAAGGGCCTGCGCCAGCGGTTCAACGAGAGCTAGATATTTCAGGAACCCGAGCACATCGCGAGTGCCTGAATATCCAGGTGCAGCAAAGCTGATTTCCGTATCGCCGGAGCCGAAATGCCAGGCTAGCGACGCCGCCAGCTTTACTGCCGCTTCGTATTCATCTTCCCCGATGTCTGTGGGCCCGGGATTGTCGAAGATAATCTTCAGCTTGCGCTCATCTTCTCGCGTGAACTCACGAACCATGACCGTTTGTGAACGCGCGGTGGCCTTCCAGTCTATGTGCCGCGCTGCATCTCCGGCGGCGAACTCCCGTATGCGATACAGATCGTTGCTCCTGCCGGCCACGAAGATCTCAAACTCACCGCGAAGCGCTGGGAGAATCGTAAGTGTCTGCTCGCGAGCTTCTACTTCGGGCAGTACGACTAACTGACGCTCAAAGGGCATGAGGCGGGTTTTGATGAGGAAAGAGAATGGAAAGCGCGTTGCCAGGCCAAGCGCATTCTGCACGTAACTGCCACGTCGCGGAAAGGTAAGCTCCACGGTCGCAGACTCTGCATGGCGTTGGGACAGGTAAGGAAAATAAACGGTGCCGCTGAAGATCGAAGGTTTGCGCTTTTCCGTGGCAAGCTTTCGCAGCTGATAATCAGGAATCCGAAACCACTGGCGATTGCTCGAGCGAAAGGGTGGAAACCCAATTTCCGTCCGCTGCCACCGCCAACGATGCGTTTTGTCGGGAATCTCCGGTACTACGCTGATGGAAAAGGAAGGCAGCCAGCCATCGTTTCGGACCGTAACCGTTCCCAAGCAAGCTTTGTTGGCGAAGACGTGCTCGGGAATTGTGAGCTTTAGATTCAATCGAAACAGGATAATGCTTGAAGCGATACCTGAAACCAGTACTGCGGCAAGCATGGCTGCAACAACGATGAACAAAAGATTGTTTCCGGTATTCAGCGCAGCCACGCCGATCACCAGAACAGCGACGAGATAAATGATTCCTTCGCGCGTTAGCTCATAGCGCACGTTGAAGCGCATGTGCTCCGCGGCGATGCGGCGCGTGAGATATGGAATGGTCGCGAGGCCTACGACGACGGCCGTAATCAGAGCTAGTGATGCGGTGATGGCGGTCCCGAGCAGATTACCTTGGTCGCGAAAGCTGGTAGAGAGCACCGCGAAAGCGAAAGAAAACAATAGTCCAAGCAGGGCGATCAGGAAGCGCACCCAGGCTTCGGCATCGACTTCGGCGAAGAACCTGGCGAATCTACTGGGCACGAGCAGCTCTCCTTCGCTGGCGACGCCACAAGAACAGTAGTCCGATGATCGCCAGAATTGCGAAGACGAGCTGCAGATCGTCAAGCTCACCCATGAACCACTCCCAGCGGCTGCCGAAGAAGTATCCCAGCGATGCCACGACCGAAACCCAGAGCACTGCGCCGAGGAAGTTGAAGAGAGCAAATTTCTTCCATGGCATCTTTAGCACGCCCGCGAGAGGCCCAGCCAGAATCCTCAAGCCGAAAACGAAACGCGCGAAGAAGACCGTAAAGCTGCCGTACCGCAGAAAGAATCGCTCCCCGCGAGCTAGATGCTCTTCCGAGATGCGAAAGATGCGCCTCTGACGATCTAGCAGCGGACGGCCGCCGCGACGCCCGATCCAATATCCGAGATTGTCGCCCAGAGTGCAGGCGATTACTCCAACCGCAATCACTCCCCAGAGCGTCAGCTTATGCTCGGAAAACGCCAGCGCTGCCGCGAACAGCAGCGTCGTCTCTCCGGGCAACGGAATGCCGGTGTTCTCAAGCAGGAGTACGAACGCGACGGTCCAGTAGCCATACTCAGCAAAGTATTTACGCAGCAGGTCGAGTAGGTGCATGCGTCAAAGCGGAAGAATAGCAGAGGGAGGAAAAATCGGGTCATCGGCATCGGGGGGAAGCAAAACCCAGGTGCCGGATGCACAGCCCTTCTTGGACCGGCGAACAAGACAGAATCGGGGAATCAGGAACGAGTATCGTTCTCATTGCATTCAACTCCCCGATGTCCACGATCTTTGTCGGTGTTGCTGTTCACTTCACCCGATGACTCGATGACCCGATCACCCGATGGCCCGATTCTTAGGTAATTCAGGACGATCCGGTTAAATTTTTCGGGGCTCTCCTCGTACGGTAGATGACCGATGCCGGGCATCACGGCCATCTCGGCTCCGAGTGCCTGCTGAAGCTGATGCCCGGAACCGAGTTCGACCACCGGATCAGAGTCTCCCCAAATGAGTAAGGTTTGGATCTTGCGTAGGTCTGGGAGCTTCTCGCGCAATGCCTCGATTTCAGCAGTAAAGGTTTGCAGGCTCGATCGAATGTGGGTGGTCATGCCGCGTTCGCGCAGAGGCTGTCGATAACCGAGGGCCATCTCTGTCGCGAGTCGGCTCGTGCGGCCGCACATGCGTTGCATCGCATATTCCCATATAGGGATCGGCGCAAATGGCGCAAGCCGAATAACTATTCCGCCAGGCCGGCTCAGATAAAAGTTCACTACTCGGTGATAGCCGCGAGCGAACGGATTTGCCGGTGAAACCAGAATCAACCGACGAATGCGTTCCGGCGCCATTGCGGTCAACTCCATCGCGACTGCTCCGCCGTGGGAGCTACCCAGCAAATCGGCTGATTCAATGCATTCATGGTCAAGGAGTTCGAGAATTCGAGTTGCCGTCGCTCTCAGCGAGGCATCAGCTCCCGCAACGCGCAGATCCGGCACGAAGAGACGAAACTCGCGTGAGAGCTCACGCGAGACAAGTCGAAAGGAAAACGACGAAGCAACAATGCCGTGCAGGAGCAGCAGCGGCGCACCAGTTCCCTGCACCAGATAACGCAATCTTCCACCCGACACGTCAGCCCACCGCTCCTCGACACCGGTGGATGCGGTGTGAACTTCACACGGTTTTGGCGACCCCAGAGTTCTCCGCAGCAAGATTCCATTCTATTGAAGCGCGAAAAGCCGAAGCGTGAGCAGCACCACAGAGCAAATGGGCTCCTAATGCGAAGACCAGAAGCCCCTTGCTTTTTGTAGCTGAAGTCCAACACTGGAGCTCGAAAATATCCGCGATCTTCTCATCTACCACCCGGATGAGTCGAGGTTGCTGGTGGATCGTCTCCTTGCTGCTGAAACATCTGCGGCGCCTTGAGCACGTCGTTGGCGAAGAAGAACTTTCCATCGGTGGGCACCATCATCACCTGGATTTTGTCTGAGAGCTTTTCCGCGACGATCTTGTTGATCAGCAGCGGATTCTGCTTGAGCGCCATTGCCTCGCCTTGCAGGCGCTCTTTGTCTGCGGCGGCAACCACGCGAATGCGGTTCGCTTCCGCTGACGCCAGCAACTGTTGACGCTCCTGCTCTGCCCTGCTGTCGATAACCTTGGCCTGCGCCTCAGCCTCGGCGTTCTGGATCGTTGCCTGCTTGCGCGCTTCGGCTTCGAGCTTGGTCTGCTCAATCTGCTTTTGTTTCAGCGGCAGCGTGTATTGCATCGCATCGGACTCGGCTTTCGCCTGAAGCACACGCACCTGCGCTCCGGCTTCGGCCTGCTTCACTGTGCGGACTTTCTGGGCTTCGGCTTGATACTGCGCAATCTGCACCTGCTTCTTCTCGATTTCCGTCTGCACGGTGAGCCCTTCGTCTTCCTGCTCTTTTTCGATCAATCCTTCGAGACCGCGCGCGTAGTCGGTTGGCAGGACAATGTCACGAAGCATCACCTCTTCGACGGTAATGCCATCGCGCTTGAGCTTCTGCCCGATCTGCTCTGCTGCGGCTTTGCGAATCTCTTCGCGCTTGCGCGCGAAGACATCGCGAATCGTATAGTTAGGCACGATCTCGCGGAAGACCGTTGCTACAACCGGCGGCACTACCTCGGTATCGATGTCCGACGGCAGATTGTTATGGATGTAAGCCAGGCGATTGGGATCGAGCTTATAGCGGACTGTAATCGCGAGCCCAATCGTCAGGCCTTCGGTCGCCGTGACGTTCAGCGTTTCGTGGCGCTTGGCCTTCTCGCCTTCGAGACTCTGATCGACGTTGCCGGTCGTGAGCATGTGCGTGCGCGTGTCGTAGATCGCCAGAGTTTCAAAAGGGGACTTGAAGTGAATGCCGGGATACAAGGTTGTTGGCTCCGTTCCGGAGATCTGGCTAACCAGAATAGCTGCATGACCTGTGGGGACCACATCGAATGTAGTCGCCAGCAGCAGGAGCACGAGACCGGCTCCGCTGATGTATCCGGCTAGCCGAGCGCGAAGCTTGAGTTCAGGTTCAGTAAGTTTTTCGGTTCCACTCTCGGCTGCTTCGATTCGCCGACGAGCACGGATGTAGTTGTAAACGTCGAGGCCGAGAACGACCGCCGCTGCTACCAGCAGCGCGTCTCCGGCAATGATGAGCAAGAATTTCAACAGCAACATGGGATTCTCCTTCCAAACTCTCAACAGAACCGGCGGCGGTAGCCGGTGGGTCGGAGTTGGCCGCATGGCCAGCTCCGAGTACATCGAGGCAGCAAGCACTCCTGAAGAGCCGCAGCCGCAGTTACGCGGCTGCCCCACCGGCTACCTCCGGCGGTTCCGTAACGGCACGTCACACTCTCCGCAGCTGTGCATGCTGTCCCGAAAGCAATCTCGCGGTCGCTGGCGGCTGCGCTGTTACGCGCGCCGCTTCGGCTCTCTTCACGCCTGCGTCCATCGCGCGGATCGTCCACGTGATCAGTGCTTCTCCGATGAAGAGCGCCACCAGCACCGATCCGGTGAATACGCCCGCAATTGCAATCATCCCTGTGAGTTCCATTGCCTTGCCCTCCGATCCGCTGAAATCGTCATCCATCACGTAAGTACTGCTCCCGCCGCTACCGCCGCGGGTTCTGCTACTGCTGCGTCGGCTCGCTGCTCGTTACCGCAACGGTCGAGACTGCGTTGCTCTCAACTGCGTTCGTCGCTGAAGCTGTTACGATCCCTTCTGCTGCACTCTCGGTCGGCGCCCCGCCGAAGATCGATTCCAATTCGGGATCAGCAGCGGCGCGAATCTCGACTTGATCTCCAACCTGCACATCTGTGAACAGTTCTTCGAGATCTTTGCGGTGCATGCGTATGCATCCGTGCGAAGCTGCCTTACCGATGGAACTCTCGACGTTGGTGCCGTGAATTCCGTAGCCTTTGGTGCTAAGCCCGATCCAACGCGTGCCCAACGGATTGTTTGCGCCCGCTGGGATCACCTTGCCGGGGTGGTAATAGGTCGGAGCGACGAGCCGGTTCTTCACTTGAAATGTCCCTGACGGGCTTGGGCTGTTCTCCGCGCCGACTGCGACGCGATAGACCTTCTTCACGCGTCCGTTCTCAATCAGGGCCAACTTGCGATGAGGAATGCTGACCACCACGCGACGACGATTTTGAGCCTGTGCACTTGGCGCGGCTGGGGTTTGGGCGACTGCCTGCCGCGCCGTCACCGCCGCCAGAACGAACGTGACCAAAACTCGCGCTACCGGCTTTTCTGCCGCCTGGAGCTTCTTGATCTGTGCCGTCATCGCCTGTTCTCCTATGCCTTACGCTCGGAGAAATTGCAGGCTTGTGG
>DATEMI010000292.1:0-5277 GCA_035275665.1 Terriglobales bacterium
GCGCCGGAAGCTTCGATTGCGCGGCGAGTCTGCTCGCCGTTTTTGTATTTTCCCGTTCCGACAATGAGGCGCGAGTTGAAGGCTCGGCCGGCGATGAGTAGTTCGTCCATGTCTTTGATTGTAAAACTTTTGAAGGAAGCAACAGGCAATAGGCGATAAGCAATCGGCGGTCAGCCGAATCGAATTTGCCTATTGCCTACTGCTTATTGCCTATTGCTGCTTTCTAACTTGTCTCATTCCACAGAAACGCCAGCTCGTCCGCAGTATCGTTCACAAGCTGATGAATCGAAACGCCGGCACTGTGTCCCGCGTTGGTTTCGTAGTGCAGGAGCACAGGGCGATCGCTTGCATCGTCCGCCTGAAGCTCCGCTGTCATCTTGCGCGCGTGTAGAGGAGCTACGCGGGTATCTGAGTCGCCCGTGTTGAGCATGATCGCGGGATATTTCGTTCCCGGCTTCACATTCTGATACGGCGAATACTTGATCAGATAGTCATACTGCTCGGCATTTTCTGCTGAGCCGTATTCTGAGGTCCACCATCGGCCTACCAGAAATTTCTGAAAGCGAATCATGTCGAGCAGTGGATAACCTACCCACACTGCCCCGAACAAATCCGGACGCTGTGTTAGGGCCGCGCCCATGAGCAGGCCGCCGTTGGAACGGCCGCGAATGGCGAGATGCTTCGATGAGGTGTATTTATTGCTGATCAGATACTCAGCCGCAGCATAGAAGTCATCGAAGACATTCTGCTTTTTCTCGAACATGCCGGCTTTGTGCCAAGCTTCTCCATACTCGCCTCCCCCGCGGAGGTTTGGTTGCGCGTAGAAGCCGCCCTGCTCCATCCACCACGCGAACTCGGGGTCCCAATGCGCTGTCATGGGAATCAGGAAGCCGCCATAGGCGAACATTAGCGTGGGCGCCTTGCCGTCGCGCTTCAGACCTTTCTTGGACGCGATAAACATCGGCACGCGCGTTCCGTCTTTGGAGTTGTAGAAGACCTGTTTCACCTCATATTGATCAGAGTTGAACGGGACTTTGGGTTTTGCAAATACTTCAGTGTTTCCGCTCGCAATGTCGTAGTGGTAAACCGCAGGTGGAATGTTGAACGACTCGAAGGTGTAGAAGCCGTGGTTCGAGTCTTCGCGTCCGTGAATTTCGGACGCCGATCCTAAGGCGGGATAGCTGATCGTTCCGGTCTGCTTGCCATCTAGCCTGAAGATTCGGGTCTGCGTGACGACATCGTGCAAACCTGTTGCAAAGAGCTTGCCGCCGATGATCGCGATTCCGGAGATTACGTCTTTGCTTTCGGGAATGATCGTCTGCCATTTGTCGGCCGCCGGGTCTGCGATGCCGACTTTTACGACCCGGTAGTTGTCGGCTTGATAGTCCGTCAAAACATACAGGTCGTCTTCGTAATTTACGGGTGTAAAGCGGCTGTCGATGCCATGAATGATTTCCCGAATCGGAGAATCTTGCGTACGCAGATCTTTGGCATAAATATCCTCGCGGGTTGCGGGAACTCCGTGTGAGACTCCGATGACAAGATAGCGTCCGTTCTGCGTGACCTGAGCACTGATCAGTTCCATTTGGCCAAACTTCTCGCCATTGAATTCTTTACCGAAGACGAGCTGATCGGAATCGACTGGCTGTCCGATTCGGTGGTAGTAGACCAGCGTTCCAGTCGGCTCAAATTTCGAGTAATAGATGCCTTGCTTATCCGGCGCGAGGCTCACGCTGCCATAGCGGGCGCGCGGAAGCACGTCAGACAGTTCTTGCCTATTTGGAACATCCATTAGATGAACCGTCTGTTCATCGGCGCCACCCTCGCGGATGCCATAGACGAGAAGTTGCGCGTCATCAGATACGTCATCGATGTGAACGGAGGTGTTCTGGTCGGCGCTTAGTTTCGTGGCATCAATGAGTCGTTCGTCGCTTCCGTGAAGCCCTTTGCGGACGTAGATCGAAGCCTGGTTCTCATCCGGCAAGCGCTTGTTGTAGAAGTACGTGTCACTGCGCTCGACCGGAATTCCGATCGTTTCCACATGGTGAAGCTCGGTGAGGCGCTTCACAATTTCCGGTCGTATCTTTACTCGCGAAAGATACTGCTCGGTGTAGTGCATCTGCTCGTCGATCCAGGCTCGCGTTTCAGGACTCTTCTGATCTTCGAGCCAGCGATAGTTATCGGTGAGCTTGTGGCCGGAGACTTCGTCGGTCACCGGTTTCACTTCGGTGGGCGGAGGCGGCGGAAGAACGATGCCGTGAGCGCCACGAACTTCTCTTTTTGAGGGAATGTCAGCCGCGATCAGGGCCATGGATGCAATCAGAGTGCATACAAAGAAGACCAGGATTTTCATGCGGAAGTTGTAACACGAGGCAGGGTCTTCGTGCTTCAAGAGGCAATTAGTCGTGGAGAATGGAGTCGGCGTTGAGTTAACCAGCTTTGCGCGTCGGTGCTGCCTTATGCACGCCGCTGTGCCTCTTGGCGCCTCTCAACTTCCTTTCGAGATATTCGCGTAGAGCTACGGCGTTGTTATGTTCCTGGTCGTGCGAACTGTACACGAGCGTGAGGCGAGTTGGAGCGTTTTCAATCAGGGCTTTCCAATCTGCAGAATTGGCATTGAGCTCGGCAAAATAACGCTCCCGGAATTCGTTCCATTTCTTTGGGTCATGATTGAACCACTTTCGCAATTCCGTGCTGGGCGCGACGTCTTTCATCCATAGATCCAGGTGCAGTGTCTCTTTCTTGATGCCGCGAGGCCAGAGGCGCTCGACGAGAACGCGCTTGCCATCCGATTTGGCTGCCGGTTCATATGCTCGTTTGAGAAGAATCTCCGTCATGAGTACTCCATTGGCCAGGAGCAGAAGAAAGCCAATCAGTGCTCCCTCTACTGGCGGTCTCCGATTGCCATCCCTGGTTGCGTCTCGGTTGACAATTCCACTTTGGTGACTCTTACCGATTCGATTCGGCGATCGGTGGAGGTCAGCACTTCAAATCTTAGTCCCTGATGCTCGAAGCTCTCGCCTGGTTGAGGAATTCGTCCAGCAATCTCGCTCACAAGGCCGCCAACGGTCGTTGCTTCGACGTCGTCCACACGGAAATGAAAGAGTTCATCGAGCTTGTCCAGGTCTGTCGCTCCAGAAAGCAGATACGAGTTCTCGTTCTCCCGAATCACATCGGCGCGCTTCTCGTGCTCGCCGGCAATGTCGCCAACGATCTCTTCTAGCATGTCCTCCAAAGTGACCAGGCCTGCCACGCCGCCATACTCGTCGATAGCGATTGCCATTTGGACCTTCTCGCGCTGCATCTCGCGCAATAACTGGCTGACCTTTTTCATCTCGGGAACGAATTGCACCGGGCGCATGAGCTTGGCGACGGTTTCCGTGCGCGCGTCCGCATCCGTGATTTGCAGGATATCTTGTGCGAAGACGATGCCCTGCATGTGATCGAGATCGGGATCGTATACCGGCACGCGCGAGTGCGGGCGCCGCTTCAGCAAATCTGTAAGCTGTTCCACGGTTGTGCTGGCCGGAACCGCGAGCATATCGGGACGAGCGGTCATTACTTCGCGAACGATCTTGTCGCCGAACTCGACGACCGATTGAATGAGTTCGCGATCGCTTTCCTCCAGAATGCCCTCTTCGGTGCCGGCTTCTAGCAGCGCATCCACCGCTTCCGACGGATGCTCCGGCTCTTCGGGCTCCTGAGTATCGGCGAGCGACGCGACCGACATGCTGAAGCCGAGGACGATCGTGATCGGCAGCGCGACCCAGATCAGTATCTTCAAAATGGGAATCAGGCGGGCAAGCCAGTCTCCACGAGTGCGGATAAACAGCACATATGGCAGCAGCCGATTGAAAATCACAATGATCAGGACGATGGCGATCGCGGCCTGCGCTATCTCCGCCCAACTCCAGCGCCCGTCGAGGAAGGTGGCATATCCGATCAGCAGCGCGATCGCCGCAGTGCAGAGCTGAGCCAACAACTGCATGGAGAGCGCAACGCGCGATGTCCCGACTCGCATTTTGGATTCGACACGATGCTCGTAGCTGGCGATGTTTTCTTCGAATTCGCGAGAAAGAATCTTGCCTTTTTCGGCGTAAATGCGCTCGACGTAAGACACCAAGGTCAGAAGGGTTGAGAGAATGGCGAGCGCAATGACAATGGCGAGGATCATTGCTTCTTAACCACAGAGGACACAGAGGAATCGAGGCTTTTTCTGGATTGTCCTCCCTCGCCTCTGTGTCCTCTGTAATTAAGAATTGCTCTTTCGATTAGCCCTGCTGGCAGCTTCAGTTTTGCTCGGAGTTTTTGCTCTAGAGCAGCCATTTCGCCGTTGTCGGATTCGTGATCGTGTCCTCTCAAGTGCAGCAATCCGTGCAGCAGAAGAATTTTAACTTCGCTAATAAGCGAATGCCCTAATGCTCTCGCGTTTTGCCGAGCAATGTCACGACAGATGGCGATGTCGCCGGCTATCTTCCCGTTCTGGGCTGCTGGAAATGAGAGGACATCTGTAGCTTTGTCTTTGCCGCGGAAATCTCGGTTCAGGCGGCGCATCTTGTCATTCGATGTGATCAGAACATTCACTTCGCCGCGAATTCCGACCGCGCGCTGAGCAGTACGCAGAAATGTCTTTATTTGGGAATTGTTCGCGGGATGGTCAGGGTCCGGCATAGGGCACAGGGGACAGCTTACAGGGAACAGGGACTTAGGCGCTTCATTCGCCCACGGCTTGCGCCATGGGAATGTCGCGTCTTATCGAAACGAGCGACGCGCTCCCTGTAACCTGTCCCCTCTTTCCTGTCCCCTGCCTTCATTGTTCCAAAATAGGAGCCGCTTCCGCCACCAGCGGTTCAGCCGGAGGCGCGGGTAGCAGCGGCAACTGCTGCTCCAGGCGCTGCTTGTGATCATCGTAGGCGCGGATGATCCGCTGCACCAGCACGTGTCGCACTACGTCGCTCTCATCGAAGTAGTTGAACGAGAGGCCGTTCACGCCCTTGAGCACGTCGATCGCTTCGATCAGTCCGCTGCGACGGGCATTCGGCAAATCGATCTGCGTGATGTCGCCGGTGATGACCGCCTTGGCGTTGAAGCCGAGCCGGGTAACGAACATCTTCATCTGCTCCGACGTGGTGTTCTGGGCTTCATCGAGAATGATGAAACTGTCGTTGAGCGTACGTCCACGCATAAACGCAATCGGCGCTATTTCGATCACGTTGCGCTCGAGATAACGATCGACCTTCTCCTGATCGAGCAGATCATACAAAGCGTCGTAGAGCG
>DATEMI010000293.1:0-4612 GCA_035275665.1 Terriglobales bacterium
GCTTCCGGAACCACTTCTATCTCGAAACGATGATTCCGCAATATGCCGAGAACCTCAAGTCGCTTCGAGGATTGAAGTTCGACTGGACGCGCAACGACGGAAACTACGACCACGTGTATGCCAACCAAGCTTTTACTCGCAAGCTGAACGAATTCGGCGTGGCTCACAGCGCGGAAGAGTACACCGGACCGTTTGACGAATCGAACTGGGGCAATGATGGCCGAATCTATACGGAAGTTCTGCCCTTCTTCCGAGCGCATATGGTTTTCGCATCGCGTTAGGAGCAGGAGCGGAGATGGTGGTGGGGTCGAACGCCTCGGCTTTCCCCCAGATTTGCTGGAGTATAATCTGCGCCACCGATGGCCTTTGCCTCTGGAACGCGACTCGGATCCTATCAGATCGTCGCGGCGATCGGTGCCGGCGGCATGGGCGAGGTGTATCGCGCGAGGGATTTTCGTCTTGAGCGCGACGTAGCTATCAAAATATTGCCGGAGGCGTTCGCGCGTGATGCCGACCGCATGGCCCGCTTCGAGCGCGAAGCGAAGCTCCTTGCCTGCCTGAATCATCCGAACATCGCCCAGATCTATGGTTTGGAAGAGTCGAACAGCAGCCGCGCGCTCGTCATGGAGCTGGTCGAAGGAAATGAACTGCGTGAGCGGATCGAGCAGCCAGGGCTTACAAACGATGAGTCACTGTCGATAGCCTTACAAATTGCGGGAGCGCTGGAATACGCGCACGAGCGGGGAATCATCCATCGGGATCTGAAGCCCGCAAATGTAAAGCTGACGCCTGACGGGCAAGTGAAGCTGCTGGATTTCGGACTCGCCAAAGCTCTCGAGCCAAAGGGTGACGAGGGCGACCTGCAAAACTCTCCGACCATCAGCGTTGCTGCGTCGCGTGCAGGGATGCTGCTGGGGACTGCGGCGTACATGTCGCCGGAACAAGCACGAGGCAAGACGGTGGACCGCCGCGCGGACATTTGGGCATTTGGCTGCGTATTATTCGAAATGCTCACCGGTGCGAGTCCCTTCGCCGGCGCCACAACCTCAGACACGATTGCAGCGGTCATTCGGGCGGAGCCTGATTGGTCGCTGCTGCCTGCTGTCGTCCCCGCTCGGATTCGAGAGTTGTTGCGTCGCTGTCTCGAAAAGGATCCGAGGCAGCGCCTACAAGCGATCGGCGAAGCGCGAATCGCGATCCAGGCCGTTCTTTCCAACATGCCTGAAAACATCACGGCAGATCGAGGCTCCGCTGGCGACCGGCCACGATGGCGCACGATCTTGCCGTGGGCCGCAGCCGCCGTCGCTATCCTGCTCGCGTCGGTCCTGGCGTATTTGCGACCCTCGCCTGAAGCACGGCCCGTGATGCAACTGTCCGTTGCTCTTCCTCAATCGATGTCAGGCATCCTCGATCCGAATCCCGGGTCGCCTTTTGCAATTTCTCCGGATGGATCACAGATTGCGTTCGCCGCTTCAGAATCAGGAAAGCCACCGCAGTTGTTTTTGCTGCCGCTCGACCAACGAACTTCGTTGCCGCTTGCGAATACCGACAATGCGATACAACCTTTCTTCTCGCCGGACGGGCAATCGATAGGGTTCTTCGCCTTCGGTCACCTGCGCAAAGTATCGCTCCATGGAGGTCCAGCGGTCGACCTCGGCGATGCGCCTGTTCCTCATGGAGCAGCCTGGGCCCCAGACGGCTCCATTATCTATGCACCGAACTTCGGCTCGGGTCTCATGCGAGTTTCCGCCGGAGGTGGCCCGGCCCAGTCACTCACTACGCCGAACGACAAAGAAGGCGAAGTGAGTCACCGATGGCCACAGGTTCTTCCCGGGGGCAAGGCTGTCCTTTTCACAATTCAGCTCACGACGCAGACAACGTACGACGAGTCTCGAATCGCCATTCTTTCTCTTGAGACCGGCAAGTGGCACACGCTCCTGGAAGGTGGCTCGTATGCACGCTACGTGACTTCGGGTCACGTCGTATTTGCCCGTGCGGGATCACTCATAGCCGTGCCTTTTAATTTGCGACGATTGGAAGTGTCTGGACCACCGGTGCCGATAGTCGACGGACTAGTGACCACCGCTGCCACAAGCGGAGGCGCCGAATACGACGTCACGCCGCGCGGCCTGCTCGCCTACGTTGCTGGGACGGCGCGCGCGCCAGAGGAATCTCTAGTCTGGGTAGATCGTAGAGGAGTCGCCAAAAAGTTACCGGCTCCGCTCAACAACTATTCCCATCCGCGGATTTCTCCAGATGGCAAATTGATGGCTGTGCAGATCCACAACAAAGGACCATCAGACATATGGGTCTATGACTTTGCTCGAAACACCCTGACGCGCCTGACGTTTGCCGGCAATAACGCGGATCCAGTCTGGACGGCGGATAGCAAGAGAGTAATCTATCGTTCAGTTAAGGGTGTTCCATCTTTCCAGTGGAGAGCTGCCGATGGCAGCGGTAGCGAGGAGACGCTTCTCCGCCTCGATTTGGGTGCGATGGCTTCTGTGCCTTCTTCGGTTTCCCCGAACGGAGACATCTTGCTGTACAGCCGAGCAGGACCAGCCGGTGTGTCTCTGACCCATGCACTTTCCCTCGATGGCCGCGGAACGAGTCACCCTTATTCAGATTCAACAAATCAAATGATAGATTCCGAGTTTTCTCCGGATGGACACTGGGTCGCGTACACCTCAAATGAATCGGGCCGGGAGGAAGTATATGTCCAGCCGTTCCCCGGTCCCGGTGGAAAGTGGATGATCTCAATAGACGGCGGCAACACTCCACGATGGTCCAGAAATGGAAAGGAATTGTTCTACCTCAATGGCAATAAGGTGATGAGCGTTGCGGTGGAGACCAAGCCGACCTTCAAGGCTGCCACACCGACACTATTGTTCCAGAACGGAAGTTATGTCGGCATCGCAAATTACGACGTGGCACCTGACGGAGAACACTTTGTGATGATCAGCACACAAGAGGATGCGAATGCCAAGCCAAACGAGTTGAATGTTGTACTCAACTGGACCGAAGAGCTGAAACATCGAGCACCGGAAGAAAAGAAGTAGCAGGAGGTGCGGTGATCCCGAATCAATCCGTGCGCGGCGGTTTCTTCTGCCGGAGATAGAATGCAGAAACTCCCCATCGGTCGCAAGCGCCTGGAGGTGAATCCATGAAGCGACGAGAGTTTTTGCGCAGTGCGGCTCTCGCTGGTGCCTCTGCGGCCTTACCTGCCGCCGCAAGCGTCCATGAACCGGAGACCGCGGTCCACCGGCCGCTCGGCAAAATTGCTATGGAAGAGCATTTCATGGTCCCGGATTTCATGGACTACTTCGCCGAGACTTACCCGAACATCAACGCCGATATCGCAAAGCTTGCGCCCGGCGCTCTCATGGACTTCGGCGACCGGCGTCTGGCCGTGATGGACGAGAATCGGGTTGACTTCGTTGTGCTCTCCCTCGCCGGGCCCGGCGTGCAGGCGGAAAAGGACGCAGCCGTTGCGCAGCGCAAGGCGCGGGCGGTCAATGATTTTCTCGCCGGCGAGATCCAGAAGCGCCCTGCCCGCTATGGCGGCTTTGCGCACCTGGCGATGCACAATCCCGCGCACGCAGCCGACGAACTCGAGCGTTGCATCCGCGATCTGGGCTTTCAGGGCGCCATGATCAACGGGCAGACGAACGGAGAGTATCTCGATCTCGACAAGTACTCGGTCTTCTGGGAACGCGCGGCGGCACTGGAAGCTCCCATCTATCTTCACCCGGCGAACCCCGTCGACCACCCCGCCAGCTTCTCCGGCCACTCCGAGCTGTGGGGTCCGGTGTGCAGCTGGGCGTTCGAGACGGCAACGCACGCGTTGCGGCTGGTCTTCGCAGGCGTCTTCGAACGCTACCCCAAAGCTCGGCTCATTCTGGGGCACGGCGGCGAGACGCTGCCGTTCAGCTTGTGGCGTTTCGACAGCCGCTGGTTGGTCTGCAATCGAGGCGGTCGCACGCTTCCCAGTCCACCTTCGCTCTACATCCGGCGCAACATTGCCGTCACTACTTCCGGGATGTGCTCCGATCAGCCTTTGCGCTGCTGTCTGGACGCGATGGGTGCGGAGAACGTGATGTTCTCCATCGATTATCCCTTCGAGAAGACCGATCTCGCTGCGCGTTTTATTGAAACCGCAAGCATCACCGAAGCAGAGCGGACGCAGGTTGCCTCAGCCAACGCCACCCGCATTCTTCACCTCGATCATCGGCGCGCTGTCGGGGCGTAGGACGGTGATCACTGGGGTCCCATGTTCAGCGGCTCCTGGCAAGGCTGTGCGGTAGAGCGGCATTGGTACTGAGAGGCTGCATATTCCGCAGCATCCATGAGGGCCTCATAGCCATTCCCATGTTCCTTTCCCGCTGCCTGAACCAGGAGCCGAACACCTGCGGGTGGATCAGGAGCTTCAATCCACATGAATGCGCGCACCGCATTGTGGGCCTGCAGAGAGCCAGGAACTGCATCGCCGATAGCTGCTAACAGTGCTGGTATCGCCTTTTTGCGATAGCGGATCATGCAGTTAATGGCGGGAAATTCGCCTCCATATGCCTGAAAATGGTTGAATGGCCCGATTTCTTCTGGAGTCTCCGGA
>DATEMI010000294.1:0-6859 GCA_035275665.1 Terriglobales bacterium
CACTTCTTTGTGTTCTTTATCCGGCGGAGTCACGCGCACGAGGAATGGAAGAGCTGTGCTCATCGGAGCATCGGGCGCGAGCGAACGCAGGAAATCGGTGCGCGCGGTCTTCTCGTCCGGCGGATGCGTGTCAGTCGCGAAGTAGCCTTTCCTGTAATGGCTCTGCAGGCCCTTGCGGTCGAGCTTCACTTCGATCTTGCGGAACTTGCCATCGTTGCTCTTGTCTTCCGGATAGTACGCCAGTGTGTAGTACGTGGAGCCCTCGGCGACACTCAGCGCAATGGCACGATCGATGTCATTTCGATTGTAGAAGGCGCGTCCGCCGGTCTGGCTGGCGAGTTCGTTCATCGCGTCGTGAGACGCAGCCAGTTGAGCGCTGGCGCGCTGCATCTGCTGCATCCCTCGCATTCCTCCTCTTGGTCCAGCAAGAGACGCACCACGCTGCGAAGCATCGGGCATGAAGCTGCCCACAAGGCCGCGCGCGTCCACTGGATATACAGCAATCTGCTCGTTCGCAAACACGGTTGCAGTGTTGCGCAGATCATCGCCGTATTGACGCGCAACATTGAACGGATTGCTCGAAGTCTCGTCGGGGAAGATCGTCAGAGGGAAAGACCCAGAAAGCCACACTAGATTCTTGCGTCCTGGATAACCCGCGATGTTGTGCGCCAGCTCGTTCATCGCGTCGAGCGTCATGCGTACTTGCAAGTCGCGTTGAAACGCCTGCTGTTCCGACTCAAACTCCTGCATCCTCTGCGCCATCGCCGCGACGCTCTGATCGGTGGAGTCCGGATCTAATCCGGGAAATTCGTCGCTTAAGTCCTGCTGGTCCTGATTGAACATCGAGCTTTGCAGGGTGATCTTTTTGATGGCTTCGTGCAGCAGGTCAGGATCGGCGGTGAAGTCCTGAATCATCCTCAGCCGCGTACCCAACGTGTAGATGGCAACATTCCGTCCTGGCTCGAGGTGCTCGAGATATTTCACGAGCTGCTGGCGCATATAGGGTTGATCTTTGAAGGGGGTGTTCAGGCCGTCAATGAGCAGAATCGTCGGCGGTCCGACTTCGCCATTGAGGTTACGCAGATTGGTAAACACTCCAGGGGAAAACGTGAACGGCTTGTAAGCGGGCTTTCCCGGAACGGGAGGAGGCGGCGGCGGCTGAAATGCGAAAGCCACCAGCTTCTGCGGCTTGCCGTTTTCCTTTACCTCAAAATCCGTTTGCTTCAGATCTGTGACTGGCCTGCCGTTACCTTCCGTAACGACCACGTCCACCAGCACCAGTCGGGTTGTCACTTTTACGACAGGAGGGTTCGCGGGCGGCGCTGCTTGAGTGCTCGAGGTTTGCGTTTGAATGGCCGGAGCCGCGGGCCTGTCCGTTGACGGAGCTGACTCCGGCCGAATCTGGCCGGCAGCAGTACTCGGCGTTGTCTGTGAGCCTGTGCTCGCGCGAGACGCATTCGCTCCATCAGTTCCATTTTGGGAGGAAGCCGGCGCCTGGGTCGATGGAGAGGGAGACTGCTGGCCGACGGCAAGAAAAGCCGCAAACACGATGGGGAGGACTAACCGCATAAGTACTCCTGAGGTGGAACTCGGAACCAGAGTAGCTTACCCAGATGATTCCGTTTGGACTTGCACTTTAGAAGATTCGGACTTCACGAAAGGGAGCTCTGCTGTCGAACATGGAGCTTCAGGATAAATTCTGAGCGGTAGAGCTTTTCTGGTCTCGCGTATCGAAAGCCGCGTTCCGCGCTCGCCTGGAGCAGAATACACAACAGAAAAGGCAAGCCTCAAAGGCTCGCCTTTCCAGTAAGACGGGGGATGGATTTACTGCGGCTGCGCGCTTGCTGAAGCGTTGTTAGCGGGAACCGTTGCTCGCGCACTCGCGCGCTCGGCAATGATGTGCTTCGCGTTATCAGCCAGTTCCTTCGCCTGGGGTAGCAGTTCCAACGCCTTGATCACCTGCGGATCGCTCTCTGCCTGGACCTTCAGGCCTTCCTGTTGTCCAAATTCAGAGACGAAGAGTTCAGCCTTGATGTGCGATGAAACCCAGTCTTGCTCGGCCGCGAAGTCGGCTTCGGTATAAGGAATCTTTTCTTCATCGAGGAACTTGCGGAAATCCTGGAGCACGGCTTCGTTCACCTGGAAATCTTTGCCGATGTGGCGACTCAGCAAGTACTTCTTGGTGAAATTAAAAAACGCATAATGCTGCAGCAGTTCATCGTCGAAACGCGTCGGTTTAGGCGTAGGGATCTTCACGTCGGGGGTGATTCCGCCGCCACCGTACACGGTGCGTCCGCTGTCGGTCAGCTTAACCTCTCTCCCTGCGGTGGTGTTTTCCTGATCATCGTGGTTGTAGTAGTAGTCGTACAGCGAGACGCCGTTGTAGTCGCGCTGAATCAGTCGTCCGCTGGGCGTGTAGTATTTGGCCGTCGTCAACGCTAAGCCGGTGTTTTCGGAAAGAGGATATACCGTCTGAACCAAGCCCTTGCCGAAAGTGTTTTCACCGACCACGAGTCCGCGATCATGGTCCTGAATCGCTCCGCTGACGATCTCAGCAGCGGAAGCCGTGCCGCGGTTCACGAGCACAACGAGGGGATAGTCCTTTCCGCCGTTGCCGTGCGCAGCGCGATAAACCTTCTCAGGCGAATTGCGGCCATGATGCGAAACGATCACCTGACCCTTGTGCAGGAACTTGTCGGCGACGCCTACGCCTTCGCTCAAGAGTCCGCCGGGATTCTGGCGAAGATCGAGAATCAAGCCCTTTAATTCGCCCTGGGACTGGAAGCTGTCCAGCGCCTGAGCGACTTCATGCTCCGTGGTCTCGGTGAATCCATTCACGTGCATGTAGCCGATGCCCGGGCGAATCTCGAAGGCAAGGTCAACGCTGTATCGCGGAATCTCGTCACGCACGACGGTGAATTCCAGCGGCTTCTCCGCGCCTTCACGAATAATCGTGATGTGGACGGTCGTGCCTTTCGCCCCCTTGAGCAGATCAGCAACATCGCTGGTCGTCATGTTGTCGGTGGCGTGGCCATCGACTGCGGCGATCACATCGCCAGGACGAATGCCCGCCTTGTACGCCGGCGTGCCCACGAACGGCGCAATCACAATGACTTTGTTATTACGCGGACCGACCGACATGCCCACGCCATAGTACTTACCGCGCTGATCTTCGCGCAGCAAGGCATACTGCTTGGGATCGAAGAAGTTCGAGTGCGGATCGAGCACGCGCAGCATTCCTGGAATGGCACCGTTGTAAATGGCCTTGTCCGGATTAACCGGCTCGGCATAGTTCTTCTCGACCAGGTCGTAAACCTGCGTGAATTCCTTCAGGTTGTCGCGAATTTCACCATCACTGGAGCCTTCGACAGCAGAAGCCCGCTGTCCGAAAACGGCACCCATGAAGCCGCAAAGAAGAAGAACAAAGAGAACCAGGAAGAGAGAGCGACGGGAGCTACGCGCCATGCTGTTTTTAGACGTCCTTAAGCGCCGGACGGTATCAGCCGCCGCGAACCTCGGGGATGGAGACTACGGGGACGAAAATCGGCCGGAAGCCAGTATTTCGTTGAGTATAGCATCGGTTCTCCAGCTTCTCTCACAGAAAACCGAGGCCAAAACCAACGTAGGTTTGGATGCATCCAGCAGCTTCTAAGCTTCTAGGCTGCTAAGCTGCTGAGTCGTTAAGGTTTCTGGACGAAACCAGCTTTGCGGCCATCATCGACCGGTCTGTTGACGCTTTGCCCTAACCGCAAGGGGAAGAAATCTGGAGGAATTCGGGTTCAATCGCTTAGAAGCTCAGGAGCTTAGCAGCTTAGAAGCTTCACTCCCGTTGCTCACGAACGAACCCAAGGATATGATTAACCCATGAATCTCGGTTTCCCAGAGATGATGTTCATCTTTATTTTGGCCCTGATCATCTTTGGGCCGAAGAAGTTGCCGGAAATTGGACGGCAAATCGGCAAAGGCCTGGCCGAATTTAAGCGCGCCAGCCGCGAATTCCAGTCGCAGATAGAAGACGAAGTCCGCAAACTGGAGCTCGACGCCGATATCAACAACACCATCGCCCCCATTTCTCTCACTGACACGGTTTCCTCCGCGCCGCCGGCGCTTACTGTCGGCAACGCGCCCGCTGTAGAAGAGACCACGACGGCTTCTACTCCAGAAGTAGCGGCTGCAGCAGCACATCCGGATTACACGGTCGAGCATTTGCCCGCTTCATCGTCATCGCCCAAGGCTGATTCAGCGGCAAATGCCTAGAGACATCGAAGACATCACAGAACGAGCGCGCAGCGAAGTGGTAAGCCGGGCTGAGCTTCCCGGCATGTCGCTGCTCGAGCATCTCGAAGAGCTGCGGCGAAGGATCATTTACTCGATTCTCTCGGTCATCGGCGGATTTTGCGTCGCGTACTGGTACCACCTGCAGATTTACGACCTGATGCAGCGCCCAATCATGTTCGCGCTGCAGAATCATCATCTCGACACACAGCTCGTCTATACGAATCCCACTGATCCGTTCAACATGTATCTCAAAATGGGACTGATCGGCGGCATCTTCCTGGCCTCGCCCCTCGTCTTGTATCAGGTTTGGCTCTTCATCTCGCCCGGACTTTACAAGCACGAGAAGCGATACGTTGTGCCCTTCATGGTTGCAACTGTGGGACTCTTCCTCGCTGGAGGATTCTTTGCCTACAAGATGGCCTTTCCGGCTGCGCTGGATTTTCTGGTGGGATACAGTTCGCAGTTCAAGCCGATGATCACGATCGGCGAATACACCGATTTGTTCCTAACGCTGATCGTGGGAATGGGAATTATTTTTGAGCTTCCCATTTTGGTATTCTTTCTGGCCCTCATGGGGATCGTGAACGCGAAATGGCTGTGGAAGAACCTGCGCTACTCGATCCTGATTATCTTTACCATCGCCGCGATTGTGACGCCTACGACTGACATTCTGAATATGTGCATCTTCGCCGCGCCCATGGTCGGGCTCTATGTGCTGAGCATAGGCGTAGCCTGGCTCGTGCATCCGAGCAGGCGCAAGGCGAGAGCAAAGGCGTCCTAATGTTGTCATTCCGAACGCCGGTCTTTGGCGGAGGAATTCCTACAAACTTTAATGATCTCTGGTAGGAGTACCGACGTAGGGATTCCTCTCTCCCGCTCACGCGAACAGCACGCGCGAGCATCGGAATGACAAAGACCTGAAGGCGTAACATCTATACGTCCATGCGCACGTTGATAATTTGCCTCTCGGCTTCTTTGTTAATGGCCTGCAACACCGCTAAGAGCGACTCCTCCAACTCGCAGACTCAAACCACCCAACCTGCGACTTCGAACTCAAGCACCGAAATCGGACTCACGCAGCAGCAGATTGATGCGGCAATGGATGCCGCGCTCAAGATCGATCCCCAACGCTGCTGGACATTGCTGAAACAGTTCGTCGCAATCGGCTCGCGTCCTCTAGGCAGCCCCGGCCACAAGAAAGCGGAAGAGTTCATCCACGCGCATCTCAAGGGCGATCAGGTCGAGGACGACGCCTTCGCTCAGCAGACGCCGGTCGGGTCATTCCCAGTTCGGAACATCATTGCCAAGTATTCCGGGAAGAAGCCGGGAATCGTAGTCTTTGCCTCACATTACGAGACAAACTCCTGGTTGCCGAAAGAGTATGTAGGCGCCAATGACGGCGGCTCATCGACCGCGGCCCTTCTTGAATTCGCAAATCTGCTACGCGGGCGTGTGAAGAACGGACCAATGGATGGATACAGCGTCTGGCTCGTCTTCACCGACGGCGAAGAAGCGATGCAGCGCGAGTGGTCGAGCGACAGCCTCTACGGCAGCAAGCACCTCGCGCAAAAATGGCAACAGGACGGAACCGCCAAACAGATCAAAGCACTTCTGCTCGCAGACATGCTCGGCGATGCTGATCTGAATATCGAGCAGGATGCCAATTCCTCACCGCGCCTGCAGGCGATCGCTTATGCTGCCGCATCGCATTATGGCTACCAATCGCATTTGTTTGGCCGGCAGAGCGCGATTGAAGACGATCATCTGCCGTTTTCGAAAGTGGGCATTCCCGTTATGGATTTCATCGACCTCGACTACGGCTACAACAATTCCTTCCACCACACGGTCGAAGACACCGTCGACAAGCTCAGTTCCAAGAGCCTGGAAATCTCCGGAGACACGATGCTTGGAACATTGGCGCTGCTGAATGCCGGGGCGAAATAGCCGAGGATCAAACCTTTCCCGGGACCTGTAGCAGTATGCTTAGCGTTTTGAGCAACCTGTTCGTCCTCTCAATCCGTCATTCAGCAGGCCCTTCTTTCGGCCGAAGAGTCTCCCGCGATGTTTCGGACTCAGTCGCAGCCAGTAAGGCTCTCTGCGATAAACCAGCAGCGTGATCGAGATGGAAATCGCGCGAGTGCCGCAAGTTTACTTTGGCGCTTGTGCGGGTGGATTTTCACTTGTTGGCGGCACGATCCCCTTGATTCGCAGATAGGTGACCATGTTCCCGTAGTGTTCATCGGCGTGCGCCGTATTGAGCGACAACACCGTGAGCTTCGCCAGGTTGTAGTTCATGAATTTCACCATCTCGCTGCCTTTGGCATCAGTCATGCCGTCGAAGGTCTTATTGCAGTACGCAACGGCGTCCTTCACCGCAGCAACAAGATCCGCCTTCGAGGTCTTTGTCTTCTCGATCCCCTTTGCCGGATTGGGTTCGCCGGAAGCCAGAGAGCAGAACATATAGTTAGCGTCGGCGACGTGGCCAACCAGCTGGCCAAAGCTCCGAACTTCAGGTGTCGGTCTGAACGAGTAGTTTTCTTCGGGCATCTTCTGCGCGGCAGCGACCACGGCCCCGCTGACA
>DATEMI010000295.1:0-5266 GCA_035275665.1 Terriglobales bacterium
GAATCGCAGGGGAACACGCATCGGGTGATCTTCAATGGAGTGGCGCTGATCACGTATACCGATGCGAGCAACGTGTACACGACGGGGCAGCCGGGCATTGCGGCGTCTGGGTTCGGTAGCATTTTGACGTTCGCTGGAGGCGCTTTCTAGCTGTGCTTGGCCCATAAGTTTAGGTGCCACCGTCGAGATTGATAACCGTAGGCCCCCGAGCGATGCGATCTGGCCTTTAGGAGAGGCGGCTACCCCGTGCCAGCCGCCCGCTCAGTTCGTAAGCACGGTTTGCGGTTAATTCCGTCGGTAACTCTTGCCCCCAGTATGTCTATGTCGTTCGTCGTTATCCCTGCCATTCAAAAGGTGGCGTTCTTTAGAAAAGTGGCTGCGATACCGGCCTCCGCCGCAGTCCTGCCACGTGAAACCAATTGTGACGTCATGAAGAGAAATCGACCGATGCCCGCCTCGGCTGGTAGGTGTGGCTGGGCAGAGATTTTCCACTTCATGGAAGTTTACTGGGATTTTCTAGAGAGAGATCGTCCATCAAAGGAGAAAACAACAACCGTCATGTTTTGGTAACCTGCTGATTCTGGGCTTCTTAATCATGACGCACGAAAGATGTGCACAAGTCAGGCTTGGTAATGCCATTGCTACTTCTGGCGAAGCCTTCGTGCAAGAGTAAGCCTAATGCCCCATGTCCGGCTTTGAAACCATCGATACGTCCGTAGGTTCTAGCGCACCAGCCCATTTTGCTGAGAGCGCGAGCTGCGCCATGAGGAGTATAGAAGCGGTTGCGGCAGATATTGCCTCTACAAATATCCCAATACTAATCTTGGGCGAAAGCGGAACTGGTAAACAAGCGCTGGCGCGACACATTCATGGGGCATCGTCACGGCCTCAAATGCACATGCTTCAAATCGCATGCGGAGCCCTCACTGCTGATGGCATGCCGAGCCAGCTGCACCTAAACGGACACGAGTCTATTGGTACCGTCGTATTCGACGAAATCGGGGAGTTAGATCGGGACTGCCAGCGCAAGCTCCTACACATGCTGCCGGAAAGCGATGATTGCACTTTCAGCGAGCGTCTTTCGGCTCGGCTTATTTCGACGAGTTGCCAGACTCTCGAACACGAGGTGCGTGCTGGCCGATTCCGTAACGATCTGTACCATAGACTGAACGGGCTTTGCATTCGAATTCCACCCTTGCGCGAGCGGCGTGAAGACATACCGCTTCTGTTCAAGTTTTTTCTGTCGAAGCATTCGACTCGCCTCCGAAAGCCTTATACCGATATCAGTTCGAATGGTATGTCGCGACTCATGGAACACTCATGGCCAGGTAATGTACGAGAACTAGAGAACGTTGCGGTGAAGATTGTGGCTCTGGGGAATGAGGACATTGCGTTGGCCGACCTATCGGTCCTCACGGTCTCAAGCGAGGACAAGAACCCGGCAGGATCTCGCCGATCATTGAAGGCTGCTGCGCGGGCTGCTTCACGGCAGACTGAACGAGAACTCATTTTAAAAGCACTCTCTAGGACGCAGTGGAATCGAAAGCGAGCGGCACAAGAACTCGAAATTAGTTACAAATCCCTGCTCTATAAGCTCAAGCAGATCGGTTTGCCGCATTCAGAGAGCGATTAAGAACAAGAGCAAGGAGGGAATAGAGAGTGATCACGAGACTTTCTTTGAGCGCAGCGGCCTTGGTCCTGTTGGTTTCGCTGGCTACGGCGGCGGCTCGACAAGCGGCCACCACTACCTCATCAGATAAAACTGCGGCCCAAAACGGACCGGCAGATCCAGCATACGTGATTGGGGCGGACGACGTTTTGAATATCAGCGTGTGGAAGGATCCCGAGTTAACGCAAACAGTGCCGGTCAGGCCAGACGGCAAGATCTCCATGCCGCTTTTGAACGACATCCAGGCGGCCGGCCGGACACCAAATGAATTGAAGGCCCAGATAACCGAAGGGCTGAAGAAATACATAACGGATCCCGTTGTTACGGTGATCGTGACCCAGATAAACAGCCAGCGCGTGTACATCACCGGAGAAGTCACGCGCCCTGGTGCCCTGCAGCTCCTGCCGGGCATGACGATCCTGCAAGCTCTGTCGAGCGCAGGTGGGTTCACGAATTTTGCGAATACAAGGAAAATCTACATGTTTCGCATTGTCAACGGAAAGCAGGTAGATTTCCCGTTTGATTACAAAGACGTGATTCACGGAAAGAAGACCGACGAAAACGTCGTGCTTCAAGCTGGCGATACAATCGTGGTGCCATGAGGAGGGCAATGCGATCATTTCGAACCATACCTGTTTCTGCGGCAGTTCTCATTTTCCTAGCAGGAAATTATGCGCACGCGCAGCAGCAGTCGTCTGCCCCGCCCATTCCAGCATATCGCCCGCCTCTGAGCGCGATGGTTGGGGCTGCTGATGCGGAGGAAGATTCGGATCAGAGCGCGCCAGCACGACCGCCTCTATCGGGAGTTCAGAAACTTACCCTGGGAGTAGAACCGAGTCGCAGTTATTGGCAACCGCATATCGACGTGTCCGGGGTGGCCGATTCCAACCCCCAGCAACTCGGCCGTGGCATCAACTGGACAGCGTGGACTTCCGCGTCGGCAGGAGTCGACATTCACAGAGTTAGCGGTGTTTCTGATCTCACGCTTAGCTATACATCAGGCGGTATGTATTCGAATCAAAAAAACGTGAGCAATGGCATCGTACAGGGATTGAGCTTCGCCGATAAGTTGTCTTTTCGGCGGTCGTCGCTTTCCTTCTTCGATCAAGCGAGCTATTTGCCCGAGGCTGCTTTCGGCTTTGGGGGGCTCGGCGGTGCCGGACTTCCCGAAAACGGTTTTAATTTACCCGGTTTAGCGTTCAACCCGGGACAAACCGTGTTGACCGGCCGCAGTAAGATGCTAAACAATTCGGACGCAATTGAGCTTGAGGAACTCCTCACTAGACGGTCGTCCCTCACGTTTTCTGGCGGCTATTCGCTGCTGCACCACTTTGGAAGCGCCAGCGACCTCTTCGATTACAACGTTGTGAACGCCCGAGGAGGTTATAATCATCAGCTCACAGAGAAAGACACTGTCGCCGTTATTTACACGTTTGGTGATTTCCGCTACAGCGGTTCGTCGCAATCACTAATCAACCATACTCTGCAGATGTCCTATGGTCGGTTGATCAGCGGTAAATTGGCTTTCCAGATCGCCGCCGGTCCGGAAGCGTACTTTTCGAGCATCCTATCGGGAAACGGCAATGCGAATGGCGGGACAAACATAACGACGCAGACACAAGTTCAGTGGTCACTGAATTCGTCCATGCAATACCAGGAACGTCGATACGGCTTGAGCCTTTCTTATAACCATGGAGTGAACGGCGGCGCCGGCGTACTGATTGGTGCGCGAACAGATACTGTAACCATGTCGCTGACGAGACAAATGTCCAGAAGCTTTTCGAGTGGCTTCACAGGGGGATATTCAAGAAATCAGGGGCTTCCCGATGCAGGAGCATCTGCTAACCAGTTGTACGATTACTGGTTCGGCGGATTGAACCTGACCGAGCCCTTAGGGTCTACAGTCGGATTGACGCTGTCATATCAGGTGCAATATCAAACTTCCAACAATGCGGCGTGTGTTGGGCCTACATGCGGAGTCAATGTCCTGCGCCACATGATTTCTGTGGGTCTGGGGTGGCACGAGCGACCCCTCTTGTTCTAGCAATATATTATTTTCAGCAGCCAGCCAGCAGGTGAAGCGATGCAAGCCGAAGAGACGATTCAACGAGAGCTTACTGCAGCAGACTACTGGGCCATGGTGCGACAGCACTGGGTATTGATTTTACTGTCGACTTTGATTGGCCCGCCGGTCGGTTATGGCATTTCACGCGTGATGCCGCCGCGTTACATATCACAAACTATGGTGCTGGTGCAGCCGCCGACGGTGCCAAACAGCATTGTGCCATCGATGGATACAACAACGATGAACCAGCAACTTGCCAGTTTGAAGCAACAGATCCTGAGCCGGGCAAGCCTTGAGCCGGTGATCCGCCAATTCAATTTATATTCTGCTGATATCAACAAAAAGCCGATGGACCAGCTCGTAGAGCGCTTGCAGGATGCTATTGAAGTTACTCCCGTTGCGCCTCTGGCAGAAACCGGCCCGAAGGATTTGCCGGGCTTTTCGGTGAGCGTTACTCTTGACGATCCCCACAAGGCTCAAGATGTATGTACTCGATTGACGTCGATGTTCATTCAAGCGAGCAACGGCGATACCATAGCGCGATCACAGCAGGTCACACGGTTCTTGACAGAACAGCTGGCTGAGGCAAAGAGGAGCCTTGACGAACAGGACGCGAAGCTCGCGGCTTTTAAGAGCCGCTATTTGGGTTCTTTGCCCGATGACGAACAAGCAAATCTTAATCTGCTCGGAGGTCTAAACACTCAGCTACAAGCGGTAAGTGAAACTGTAGCACGCGCGCAGCAGGACAAGACGTTTTCCGAATCGTTGCTACAACAGCAACTCGCGCAGACACAGCCCACCCGGACCGGGCAAAATCCCGATACACTCGAACAACAGCTCGCGACGCTGAAAACGCAGCTCGCAACTCAGGAACAGATGTACACGGACAGCTATCCGGATGTTATCAAGACGAAGGCGGATATCGCGGCGTTGGAAAAGCGAATCGACCAGAGCGCCAATTCAACTGCCACGAAGCTAGGGTCGGGGCTTTCGAATCCGGTGGTTGAGTCGCCTCAGATCGCACAACTACGGGCGGAGATTCACACTGACGATCAACAGATCATGCAAAGGACGCGCGAGCAGGAGCAGTTACGGGATCAGATCAAGCTTTATGAGGGACGCATTCAGCAGAGCCCTGAGGTGGAACAGCGGTATACGGAATTGACCAGAGGGCGCGAAACGGCAAATGAATCATACAACGCTCTCCTGAAAGAACAACATGATGCTCAAATGTCGGGCGAGTTAAATCAACAGCAACAGGGTGAGTATTTCAACGTGCTCGATGCGGCAAATTTGCCGAGTAAGCCGTCGTTCCCCAATCGGATCATGTTCACCGCAGGTGGATTGGTTGGTGGTATCGGCCTCGGTCTTGGGCTTTCCTTCTTTTTCGAATTGCGAGATACGTCCATCAAATCGGAGCGCGATGTTGAATACAGCTTGCGCCTGCCCGTCCTTGCAATGATACCGGCTGTAGAGCCGGTGACTACGAAGAAGTTGAAGATCCTGCCGGCGTTGCAGAGCCCCAACTCTGA
>DATEMI010000296.1:0-4437 GCA_035275665.1 Terriglobales bacterium
TGGCTCTATGGACGAAGTGGACGACCGGACAGTGTGGACTGTCCATGTCGTCCACTCTGTCCACAACGTCCACTCATAGCGATTCTCATAGTGGCGCGCAGCGTTGGCCGGAAGAACTGTAACTTCTGCCGGCTCAGCCGCTCATTTCCGCTGCATGGGGATGGGCCGCGCAATCGGCGTCGGATGCGGATGCGCGTGCTCACCGCCTGACCCGTTCGGGCCGGCACCGGCTGCAGCCGCTTTTTCGTTCGCGCTGGTCAAGCCAACCGCTTTGCGGACTTCGGCTCCGATCTTCACCGCAATATCTTTGTTCTCTTTAAGGAAAGCCTTCGCATTCTCGCGTCCCTGGCCGATGCGCTCATTCTTGTAGCTGAACCACGAACCCGACTTCTCAACGATGTTGTTGTTGGCTGCCAGGTCGAGCATGTCGCCTTCGCGCGAGATGCCTTCGCCATACATGATGTCGAACTCGGCTTCACGGAAAGGTGCAGCGACTTTGTTCTTTACGACTTTGACCTTGGTGCGCGAGCCCATAACCACGTCGCCTTCCTTGATGGCGGCGATGCGACGGATGTCAACGCGGACTGAAGAGTAAAACTTCAAGGCGCGTCCGCCGGTGGTCGTCTCGGGATTGCCGAACATGACGCCGATCTTCTCGCGAATCTGGTTGATAAAGATCAGGCAGGTGCGCGATTTCGAGACCGTTCCAGTCAGCTTGCGCAATGCCTGCGACATGAGCCTTGCCTGGAGGCCGACGTGGCTGTCGCCCATCTCGCCATCGAGTTCCGCCTTGGGAACCAGTGCGGCGACCGAATCGACGACGAGCACGTCGATAGCGCCGGAGCGGACGAGAGCTTCGGTGATTTCGAGTGCCTGCTCGCCGTAATCAGGTTGTGAAACCAGCAGGTTATCGACGTCGACGCCCAGCTTCTTCGCGTAAATAGGATCGAGGGCGTGCTCAGCGTCGACAAACGCCGCCATGCCGCCGGCCTTTTGCGCTTCCGCGATTACCTGAAGCGTGATCGTCGTTTTGCCGGATGACTCAGGACCGAAGACTTCAATCACGCGTCCGCGAGGAAAGCCGCCGACACCGAGAGCGGAATCGAACGAGATCGCGCCGGTGGAGATGACCGAGATCGGCACAATGGCTTCCTTCGAGCCGAGCCGCATGATCGATCCCTTGCCAAACTGCTTCTCAATTTGCGATAGCGCCAGATCGATCGCGCGTGCCTTCTCGTCTGCCATGTGCCTTCTCCTGAGTTGTGTAGATTGATTACGAGAGCGTCATTATAAGCCGAGCTGTTCTCTGATGAATCAATGCGCTGATTGTAGAGAATAAAAAGCGAATCGTCAATCAGAATCTACCGAGGAAGAGAAAACACGGAGGTCACGGGGCAACATGAGGTCACGAAGACGTCAACCGTGACCTTCTCCTTTGTCATCGTGACCTTCGCGTTCACTCTTCCTCGTTTCAACGCTTCAGCAAATCCACTGGTTCGCGCACATCATGTACGCGGAAGTATTTCGCCAGCGACGGATGTTTTCGCGCAACGGCCTCATACATCGCGTATGCCACCTCGCGATAGGAACGATGTCCCGCCGGCGTGGTGCGCAATTCTGATATATACAGAACCTCTGCAAAATCCATCTTGAACAGCGTGCGTTTTTTGTATGCCAGGGGCAGGACGTATTGCGCGTTCTGCTCTGCATTGGGGTCGTGCGATGCGGCGAACTGATCATGGCGGTCGGACGCCAGGAGCATCGTCTTGTCGTAACGATCGCGGAGCCCGGATGGGCCAAGCTCTTCCGGCGTATCGTACCCGTGGAGATTCGTGAACTCCTGCTCGATCTGAATGCAGCGGCGATGGCGGTGCATATCCCGGAATCCGCCGATGTCCATCAGGATGTCGAAGCGAAATGCCTGGCCGGCAGCAAAAGGACGCAGCAGTTCGTCGTGCTTGCCGCGATGACGTAAGCCGAGATCAATGATCTCCTCGCGACGCGCTGCTGAGAGCGATTCCACTCGCTCGCGAATTTGGCGGTAGGTGAAATGGCCGGCGCCGTAGAGGAGCGTTGTTGCCAGTTCGATTTCCAGCGGCTCGTCTTCGAGCAGATCGACAACGAAATGATCGTCGGCTGTGCCACCCTGAACGATTGTGTCGTCTCTCATTAGCTCCCGGAGAGCCTGCTTAGCCTCGCGACGGGTCTCGATGTCATAACGATTTGCTTCGGAGTACTTCACCAGCGTCGGAGCCACCTTCACTTCTTTCAGCAGCACTTCGCGAGCGCGACCGGCAAGTTCCGGATTTATCGCGGCTATTTCGTCGATCAGCTTGCGATACGCAGCTTCATTTATGTTCCATGCTGCCGATCGCGCGGCTTGACGCAGCGCTTCTCCTAACTGACGAACTTCGGAGTTACCGTGCGAGAGCAGGCGCGAGATCTGCGTCTCCAGCGTGCGCGCGTTGACGATCTCCCCGAGCGAGGTGTTGGTGGCGAGCGGGAGCAGATAACGCGAGATATCGAAAGCGCGAGCGCGAAGCGTGCGCTGGTATGCGTCCTCGGGCATCTCGGCGGGCTTCGGTACCTGCGTAGCGAGATATCGCGCCATCTCGTTGGAGAAATACTCGTACTCGGAAAACAGAAACTGCAGGGTCTCGACGCAGAGCTTGCGGTCTTGTTCACTCGCGAATTCGGGAACGTAGAAGCCGCTCTTCTTGAAATTTTGATAACGCGTCGAGCGCTCTTGTCCATCCCATCGTTGTTCATCCACCAGTGCAATCGCCGCAAGTATTGAGAGCCGTTCGATAGCCAGAGGAATGTGCGCGAGATCGGCTATGGAGCGATGGCCGTACTGGAAATAGAAAGTGTTCAGGAACTGCTCGGCCTTTTGCTCGCTGATCTCCTTCAGTGACTCCCTCATTGAGAGCGCTGAGCGCGAGTACTTCGCCATCGCATAGGCCTGCACCTCGGGTTCGACGCCATGCACAGCAAAAACTTCCGTCGATTGTTTCGAATTTGATGCAACCGTGGGCTTGGTTCCGTTCGACTCTGACATCGGAAGTCAGCATAACTTTGTTGAGGCGAGACAGCAACAACAACAGAACCGCCGCCGGTAGGCGGTGGGCCGGAGATGGCCGGATGGCCATCTCCGGATTGCTCGATACTGCTCTCGACTTCGTGTGGGCAGACGCAACACGTGCGTGTACCCCACCGGCTAGCGCCGGCGGTTCCGTGCTCTACTTATCCCGTGGACGTTCTCTCGTACACGACCCATCGCCCATGGCCATTGCCGAAGCTCCCCTGGGTAATGGTCCAGCGCTGGCACGATCTGCTCTTCGCGCACTGGGCGCTGCCGCCGGAGAGGATTCGTCCGCTGGTTCCGCGCGAACTCGAGCTGGACACGTTTGACGGCAAAGCTTGGGTGGGGGTGATCCCTTTCTGGATGAGCAGCGTAAGCTTTCGCGGAGTAACGCCGATTCCAACTGCGTCCATGTTTCCGGAGCTGAATGTTCGCACCTACGTTCGTGCACCGCAGGAGCCGGACAAGCCTGGCGTCTACTTCTTCAGCCTCGACGCGGCCAGCGTGCTTGCAGTTCTTGGTGCTAGAGCGGGTGCAGGATTGCCATATTTCTGGGCAAACATGAGAGCCGAGTTACACGGCAACGAAATTAGGTACCGCAGCGTTCGGCGCCAGAGTCCGCGTGGTGCGGATCTGCTAGCACGTTATCGTCCGATCAGGCCGGTGTCAGCGGTTAAGACTGATCTGGAAAAGTTCGTTACCGAGCGATATTGCCTTTATGTAGTCAGGTCAGGAGTAGTTCATCGAATCCAAATTCATCATCTGCCCTGGCCGCTGCAGCCCGCCGAAGCCGAATTCGAGAAGAACACGATGGCAGCGGTCCACGGAATCGAACTACCACCAGAGAAGCCGATCCTGCAGTTCTCAAAATTTCTTGAGGTCTATATTTTCGCGCCGGAGCGGATTGGCTAATGGATTTGCTCTTGATCGTTCTGTTCCTGCTGTGATTCAGCCTGCTCGCGGCGTGGAGTGAATAAAAAGCTCAGAGAAATTCCACCCAGCAGCAACCAGGAGACATTGGCGCGCGCGTCGGCGCTCGCGATATGAAACGATCCTTCCGGCGAGTAAACGAAATACGCGAACAGAAAAGCTGAAACGATGCTGCCGAGAACCCCGGTGGCAACTCCAAAGCGAGCTGCTACGGAGAGCACAACTGCCAGGCAGATGAGGGGAAGTGCGAACTCAAGGCGCGTCTGGTTAAACACCAGTGCAAGAACCAGAGCCACGGACGCGCAGAGCAGGGTACCTATAGCGGTGTCGAGTAGATTGAGCATCCTGCTGGAGTGTCCTCGAAACCGCATGCATACTTAGAATGCCAAAACCCAGAGTAGCGTTGGGAAAAATCGAGAGCTGCC
>DATEMI010000297.1:0-6890 GCA_035275665.1 Terriglobales bacterium
CTATTACTAAACAACGCCTGGCGGGATGCAGCCATATCAAAACTTGGCCCCCGCGCGTCGACTCGGACCCGCACAATTAAAAGTCGTCGGGAGTAATTACAATGGCAAAGGATGACCAGCAAAGAATCACAGACACTCTGAATTTCCTGGAGGACACAACACTGGTGCCAGGGGCTGTACGGCAGAAAGAACTGGCCTCGGACTATGTGAATGAGGCATTTCCCGACCCAGATTCGCCCGCTTACCAGCAGTTCTCGCAAAGCCTCTCGCTGGGGTTCCATTTGATGAGTGACCCCGAACCAGCAGCGCCGGATGACCCGCGGGCTGTTTCTGCTATGCCTGGCGATGAATCATTTTGGTAAGCGCTTCGTCTTTACGATGCCGTTTCAGAATATCGGGCAAATCAACCAAGGGATGGTCCAGCGTTTGCTTACGAGTTACATGTATAAAGCGTGCTGTCTGGACGAATGCATCAATGGTGGAAACACTGGGGCAAATCATGTGCTGGAGGCATTCCGGTCGAATCCGTTAATGTTCCTACAGGATAACAAGGTGTTTGTTTACGGCTCGACTAAGCTCAACGGTCGGTCGCAGAATATTCTAGTCTTTGGGTTCGCATACAACCCGAGCCGCGACCGTTATGAGTTCAGTCCGGGTAGCGACCGTTCTGAGTCCAGTGAAGTCCCCCCAATTGGAGCGGCGAGCATTGAAGTGGATAGCGTGACGGCCCTTCACTGGAGCGATCGGCGGTATGTTCCACGACCGCCTGGGGCGCCACTGCCAACACTCAATCAGACGAACTTCAACGAGATGACTGGGATTCAGCTTAGCGGCAAACTCCCAATGGTAACCACACAGTTCACGGGCTGCGCCTTCTGCATGGCCGAACACATTGGCAAAATGTTTTGTGCTCATGTCTCCCCATCTGCGCCGCACATGGCCAGCAACACCGAAGGCCTCCTGCTGGCAAGGCGAGTGATGCAGTCAGGCGCGTTCGCAAATGCTCGCGGCGCCCGTGTGCGTGTCTATGGCCGCGACGTGGGACACCCTCCCAATCGAAAAGGATACGATATTGGGCCTATCGGGACTCTTGGGTCCACCCATTATATGACGATCGTCGGCTGGCCCGGTGGCACCAGCTACAACATCTACTCGCAGACCATACGTAACAACATGATCGCGGAGGTGAAACAGATCTTTTGAAGATGAATGAGAGAAAAAAGAGCGACAGGTCAGATAAGCAGATTTCTTCGGAGGGACACCATCATGTCACCCCCGGCTTAACTGCCAGGAGATGTTTCGTTTGAGGATGCGCGGACTTGAGGGTTCTACCGTTGAAGTACCGGAATCCGAACCCGTCGAGAAAATCTCTTACTCTACTGTCCTTATAGTCATCGAGGTAAATAGCCTTTACTCGGCCGGACTCGAAATAGGATAGATCCGGAGGATTTGGGGGCCGAAGCTTCCAGTCCGGCCACGGCCGGATGGGTCGAGCTTCCGGCTCGACGCTGGCCAGGTCTATTGGTTTGAGGGTCCAACTAAAAGAAACAGCGTGCCGGCTAAACTACCCCGACACGCCCCAACGTACTATAGGCCTTTATGTTCTTACACCGTTACGTTCCCCTATGGTCCCTCACGTTTCTCCGCCTTATTTGATTCCGTACTGCGCGGTTTGCCTCGATCAGTTGGTTGGGCGTGTTCTTGAGGCCGCTCTTGCCCACGCTCTTTCATAGCACCGTTGGGAGCCTCTGATCTGCTCGCGGGCTGCTCGCCACGCTGTTCGGATCCGGCGCTGTTCGGAGCTTCGGGCTTGGTGGCTGATTTTTCTGGCTGAGTCTCCTGGCGCACACCGCTAGGCGATCCAGGCCGATTCGCTGGCTGCTCGCCGCGATTTTCTTGAGAGGGTTTCACCTCTCGCTTTTCAGCCCCACTCGGGCTGGGTTCAGCACGTTTCTGCGCCTCGTTCCCTTGTTCACGAGGCCGTTCTGCCGGAGTCCGATGTTCAGTCGGCGACGGTTGTTCTCTTTGTGAGGGACGTCCAATGCCTTGTTCTTGATTTCCGGACGGTTGATTTCTCGGCTCCGCTGAACGGGCTGGAGTTGCCGCCGGCTGTTCACGTCTCTCAGCAGGCCGCGCTGCACTTGGTGATGGAGTAGCGGCCGGTCGGTTCATCTGTTGCGATTGTCCTCCCGGTGCTGGGCTTGCTGCAGGCTGACGCTGTCCTTCTGGTGCAGTTGAAGGAGGATGCTCCTGCATATTCGGCTGCGCTTTTGAAGCCTCAGGACGCGGCGGAGCTGTTCCACCTTGAGGCTGCTGCTGCGGTTGTGTTGGATGTTGCTGGGTTGCAGGCGTGTTTCCTGGAGCCGGAGACGCTGCGGCTGGCCGCTGTCCGCGCGCAGCTGGCTGTGCACCCTGGGCAGGCTGTTGCTGAGCTTGCGCAGGTTGCTGCTGGCCTTGAGCGGGTTGATTTTGTCCGCCTGCTGTGGCTGGCTTCGGAGCAGCCTTTTGAGGTAGTGACGCCGGAGGCGGCGCCTGCTGCTGCATGGACTGTTTCAGCTGAGCCGCCTTTGATTGATCGATTCCGGCCCAGCCGTGATCTACCGCGGCCCGAGCAAACTGGCGCTCAACCTTCGGCTGAGTGGTCCCATTCCGCTGAAGCTTCATAGAAGGCGCCATAACCTGAAGCTGATTGCCCGTTACATTCGTTCCGAAACGTCCTTGATTGTCAGTTACATAGTTGAGCTGGTACTGAGCAACCTTTGCCCGCGACGCGATTTTGTTATAATCGGGCCCGTTGACGCTGACACCGTTGCCAGCAAAAGCTATGTTTGTGACATTGCGCGTTTGCGCAAAGAATTCGACATTTTGAGCGGGCTGAATCGCGACATCACGATAGGTCTCGCGGCCCAGATCGGTTGTTCGGACAAAGACATACGCTTCCGGACCGATGTCGTAATAGCTATCCACCCAATCTCCTAGTGGCGTGTCTGAATCGTCAGCTACCTCCGGAGGTAACGGCGCCCAACCGGAGTATTCATCGCTTTCCCGCCATGAAACCCATGCTGGCGCCCATTCATTCCCGGGAACCCAAATCCAGCCTGAATCGCTACGGCGGACCCAGCGCCCATAATGGTAGGTTGCCCAGCCGAAGTCTTCATTAGAGACCCAGGTCCAGCCGCGGTCGGTATAGACCCAACGACCATCCGAGTACGGCCGCCATTCTCGCGAAGACGCGATGTCTGGCTGCCAAACATAGCCGTAGGTTGGATCACTGAACCAGTGTCCGCCGGTCTGAAGTTTCTGGTAAAAAACATCGTACGATTGCGTTTGCCCGGAACTGGTCTGTGTGGATTGCGTTTGGCTGGAACTTGTCTGTGTGGTTGAGCTGGCGGGATCTCCTGATCGAGGCGTCGCAGCTGCCGGCGGCGGTTGTCCAGATGATTGGGATTGCTGACCACCACGTTCCGATCCCTTCTGGTCGACCTGCGCTTTGTGATCCTGTTGACCTTGTTGGCCGACCTGCTCTGACCGCGGTGCCGGTGGCGGCTTAGTATTCTGCTGGTTAGTCCGTTGGTCAGTATTCTGTTGATTATTTTGAGCAAAGAGGCTGCAAGCGCCTGCAACCATCAGTGCCAATGCGATAGCAAGAAGTCGTGTTCTCATAGCTCGGCCTTTCAAACTTCGACCGAGCTTCTTCCATGGTTATTCAAAATCCTGCTGATTTTAAAAAACTTCTTCGTTAGCGCGCGTCGCAATGTTTGGTAACGCCCAAAAGACTCTTCTCCCTAGGAACTTGAAAGGCGAAGCCAGACAAATCTGAGCACCCCGACATTCCCATTAGGAAATCTTCTGATGCGAAGATGGGGCCGCGGCCCGACGCTAAATTCGGAGGTTTGTTAGGAAGTTTCCAGCCCAACGCTGGCAGCTCTATCGGTTCGAGAGTTCAACACGCCGACACGTTTACTTCGTCAGCGGCTCAAGCGGCGCAGTCTTCGGATCAGTGACTGTTGTGCGTGCCGCATTCATGATCATGGCCAGAAACGTGTAATATCCTTGAATCCCAACCATATCGATCACCCCTTGTTCTCCGAACCGGTCCACAGCTCTCTTATAGGTTACGTCAGATAGATCTCTGGTTGCGTCTAGCTCGTATGTGACATCATAGACAACCTGTTCATCCTCGGTGAGCAAGGCTGGCTTGCGTCCTTCTCGAATTGCTTTCACCGTTTCCGGCGAGATCCCAACCTTTAACGCGATCGGTTCGTGGGTATCCCATTCAAATTGCTGAGTCCACCGGCGCGAAACGATCAGGATAACCAACTCGCTTAACTTGTTTCCAATCGCGCTGTGGTATCGGAGATATTCACCCATGCGCTGTGCGCGATCCATCAGTTCCGGACTACGAATCAAGGGAATAAACGGCCCGTAGAGCGCTCCGCGCGGCCCCTTAATAATTTCCTCCGCATGCTTCTTTTGTAGGTCCGTCATCTGCTCGAGGGGAATAGGTGGCATACGATCTTGAGGGCTCATGCATGAGAGCATACTTAGGTAGAGCGAGCCCGCGAGCAGGAGATCTCCGATTTTCATATTCGAATAGACTTACGGTCAACACGCCCGCTACATCTCGACATAGCTTCTGCCTGCGAGATACAGCTGTTCGCGGGCCTGCATAGCCGCCAAAGCATACCGTCGTTCTGCCGGCTGGATCCGGGCGACCGCTTGTCTCTCGTGTTTTACCGCGTCGGCCATCTTACCATTTGCAGCTTCTGCTGCGGCTAAAGTGTCCAAAGCAGTCGCCGAATTCCAATGTGTCAGCCCGCAACATTTCTTTGCGTAATAAAGTGCGCGGGTCGGGGCTCGTAACTCTACTTCCTTGGCCGTGGCCAGCACCCACGCGAGATTGTTCAGGACGAACACGTCATCCTGTTTCATTTTGATTGATCGCTCGAGCGCTTCCAGAGCGGGTCGATTGCGGCCGAGCGCGAGGTTTATGAGCGCCTTGAATCTGGCCAGGACGAAAACGACTTGAGGCGGAGCTGACTTCGTTGCCAGGTTCAGGGCCAAATCCAGTTCTTTCAGCGCCGGCTCACGCTTCTGCATTTGGCTAAGAATCGCCGCCTTCACAAAATGCGGCAGCCAATTGTTCGGATAGCGCGCAAGAACTTTATCTACAATGGCAAGCGCCTCTTTATGTCGACCTTGTTGTTCTAAGCGATAGCCTCTCAGCAATTCTGCTTGATCGACAGAGGTACGTTGCTGCCATATATCGTCCCAGCTGCGAGACGGTTTCTCGACCGTCTCCACCGCGCTCGCGATGAATGGAATTGAAGAACAGAGGAACAAGATCGCTAGCCAGACAAGTGCGTGGTGGCCGATGATTGAACGGTGTTGCCGCATGATTATCTGGCTTTTGATTGCTTTCGCATTTTATCGCGAAGCTGGAACTGTGGCGACCGCAAAAGGGGCGACCGTTGCGCCCTCTTTAGTTGGCTGGGTTCTGACCGCGCAGAACCATCTGCTGGTTAACGTTACTTTGAATGGCCATCCGGCATCGTTTTTAATCGATACTGGATCACCGTTTTCAGCTGTCGATGTTCGAAAGGCCAGTTCTCTCGGGCTAACCGCGATAACCGGATCAATGCGCCTTCCGAACCAACTCGTGGTGAATTCTCGGGAAGCGCCGGTTGCTCGTATTAAGCAATTGATCATTGGTTCCGATGATTTGGGGTCTGGTCCGGTCGTTCTAATTGATCTGCACGGCTTTCCTGAATTCCGCCATAACATTTTCAGCCGGTCTGAAGTCGTCGGGATTCTTGGACTAGACGTGATGCAGAAATATAGCGCTGTAATCGACTTCGGTAAGCGCCAGCTGATTTTGGAAACCCAAAACGGTCTGCCCGAGACTCTGGCCGGCGCGCTATCAATGTATCACAAGGTCCCTATCCGCGTATCGGGAACGGGCGCGCTTGAGGTAGCTGGCAAAATCGGAGCGAATACTTATAGCTTTATTGTGGATACTGGATCATCAGGAACTGTCGTCCCTCTTGACGTCGCTGTAGACAATCGGCTCTCGGTGCGATGGAGCAAACTCTTCAGTAAAATGATTAACTTCGCTCCTTCGCCGGTAGGGCGAACGACGATTCCGGTACGCACGCTTGGCAACTATTCATTCAACCGGTCCTCAGCTTATGTCACTTCGATGCCTTTATTTTTCGGCGATCTGGAGCATCAATTCGGCGGGTTGATCGGCAACGATTTCTTCGCATCAACCAGGGCGATCATTGACATAGGCCATCGAGCTTTGTACGTGAAATAATTCGCGAATACAGGGCTGAAAATGATATGAGCCGACAACAAGCAGCACCCGCTCCAGTATTGTCGGCTGTAGGAATAACCAAATAACAAAATCGATATCGTGCGATGGCGAACAGTCGGCAAGTGTAGAACCAGAGTCGGTTAAGAATGCACGGAGCTCACGCATAACCGGTGCACAACGCTCGATCTGGTCCAACTCAGTAGCCAGCTTCACCTGCACCGTCATTTTTCCTCCGCCGGCGGCACGGTGAATGTGATCATCAGACGGTTCCAGCTATTGATCGCAATCACTGCCCAGGTGAGATGGAAAACCTGTTCCTCTGTGAACGACTCGCGCAGCGTATTGAACAGAGGCTCAGGGACGTGATGTTCGGAGATTCGGGTAACATGCTCAGCAAAATCGAGTACGGCTCGCTCGTCCGGCGTAAACAACGGTGTCTCGCGCCAAGCCGGCAAAAGATGGAGCTGGCGATCGGTCCATCCTGCTGCTCGCGCTTCTGTCGTATGCATGTTCAGGCAGAACGCGCACCCGTTGATTTGCGAGACGCGCACCTTGATCAACTCAATTAGTTTCT